>CAZXAI010000234.1:0-2650 GCA_964638265.1 uncultured Zetaproteobacteria bacterium | reverse complement strand
CGGCGTGATGCCTGAATGCCGGTCAGGCCGGGCATCAGGATATCCATAAAGATCAATCGAATCTCATCCTGATGCTGTTCAAACTGCTCGACAGCCTCTTTGCCATCCCATGCTTCAATGGTTTGATAACCCATGCGACTGAGCACTTCGCAGGTCGATTCGCGGAACACCTGATCATCATCCACCACCAGAATATGCTCGCCATGGCCGCGCAGCAGCTTGTCCTGATGTTTGACTACACGCGATGCAGTGGATTTGGGTAAATAAATATGGAATGTTGTGCCGGATCCCTCGGCACTGTCCACATCGATTGCACCGCCAATCTGATGAATATAACCATACGCCATGGACAGCCCCAGTCCGGTGCCCTGGCCAACGTCCCGGGTAGTGAAAAAGGGGTCAAAAATACGCCCCAGAATATCTTCGGGAATACCGCAGCCATTGTCCTGCACTTGCAGGTGAATCACTTGATCGGAAGCAATATGCGGATGTCTGCGCAAAAAATCTTTATCGGCTTCCAGCGTCCCCAGTTCAATCGAAATACGTGGCAAGTCAATATCCTGCACTGAAAAATCGGCATTTTGAAGCAACTGCATCAGCACTTCCTGTAATTTTTTCCGGTCAGCGCGAATCACCGCAGGCTCGGCGCCCTCGCATGTGAGCTGTTCATCAATATTCAAATTAAACTGGGCATGATTCGGCAGCAAAGGCAAGGCAATAGCCTGAAATTGTTTGAGAAAGTCGCCCACATCAATCGGGGCAGGACGCAAGGTGCTTTTTTTGGCAAAAGACAGCATGCTGTCAATCATGCTGGCTGAACGCTCGATCAACTGCTCAATGCGCTTGATCCGGTTCAGCGTTTGCGGATCATCTGTCGATTGTTTCATCAGGAACACATTACCGTTCATGCCAGCCAGTGCATTATTAAACTCATGTGCAATGCCACCGACCAGCGTAGCGGTGGTTTCCATGCGGCGCAGCGATTCCAACTGTTCAGCCTGCTCCTGCTGCCGGTTTTTACGCGAGCTGATGTCATTGATAATACCAAATACCGTTTCCAGCCTGCCCTGTTGATCATAGCGCAGCGTCACCGTCTCGCCATACCAGCATGGGTGCCGCCCATTACCCACTTCATAGGCCATATCCAGTCGCTCATGCTGTTGTGCAATCGCCTTTTGCAGCCGCCTGCGATTACCTGATCGCTGCGCATCGTTTTCCATCCAGGCCCACAGTTTGCTTGCTTCCATTTCATGCGGCGCCTTGTTCAGAATCGCAGTGCATTTGTCGGATATGCCGGCATAAGTCTCACCGTCAGTCGACCACCAGAAACAGGCCGGCAGCGCAGCTATCAAATCCGTCATATGTGATTGTATATCCTCGCTGGCATGTTTGAGGTGGTCGAACACGTCCAGAATGTCAGCTGCCTCACCGGGCAGTTCATCTTCCAGCGCCTGAATAGCATCCTTATCCAGACGGTCATCTTCAACGGCATCGCGCAGATGCTCAACCGGTTCGACCAGCTGACGCCTGAGCGTGACATGCAAGGCCTTGATCGACAGCATAACCAGCAGCAGCATAAGCAGAGCGCCCCAGCCGGTGACAGAGAAAATAGCGATTTCCACCGAGCGCTGATCAGCCATCAGATCCAGGGCAAACCCTTCCAGACGGTGGAATGTCAACAGGAACAAGACGCCCAGCAGCGCAAAAAACATGCCGCTCCAAAGCAAAATAGTTTTGGTCAGCTCATGTTTCAAGGTATGATGAACCTGGTGCATACGCACTCCTTAGTTCAAACGCGTCCAGCTCAGCGAACGATTATGTCATATTAAAATGCAGACAGGCAAGCATAGCCTGATTAAGGATAATGCCTGCCAAAGCGTGATATGTCTGCCGGCATATCGTGTCGAGACTTGCCGAGACTGCCAAATTGCGTAATGTCCGCAATCATTTGAGCCGCTTATACGGCAGGCTCTATCCTGTGCGCAATGGAGCATTATCATGTTTGGACTGGGAACGACTGAGCTAATTTTAATCCTGATTATTGTGATTGTCCTGTTTGGCGCCAAACGCTTGCCGCAGGTCGGCGCCGGTCTGGCCAAAGGCATCAAGAGCTTTCGCAGTAATATTTCGGACGATCACAAAGCGGGCGCAGATGATGATCACCCGAGCTCCGAAGCAGACACGTCCGGAGAAAAAAAGTAGCCGCCTTGTTTCAGGAATAAGCCGTGCCTGATATAGGATTTCTTGAACTGCTGCTGGTCGGCGCCATTGCCTTTCTGGTGCTCGGGCCGGAACGCATGCCCGAATTATTCGCCCAGGTCGGCCGCGTCGTACGCAAGGGACGCGGCTGGATTGCCGATGTGCGACGCCAGTTCGATGAAGAAACCGCTCCCTTGAAGAAACCGTTGCATGAGGTCGAAAATGCAGTCAGCGGCGGCATCGAACACTACAATGCGACAATTATGAAAGAACTCGGCGAAACACTGGATAGCGATACCGCAGCCCCGTCGAAATCGCATACAGATAAAAAACAGGATGACTGACCACACGCAGATAGAAGATGCGGCTGAAGCAGCACAACAAACAGTAAGCCCCGGCATGAGCATATTGGCGCATCTGGGCGAGCTGCGCCGCCGTTTCACCATTGCCA
>CAZXAI010000233.1:0-2674 GCA_964638265.1 uncultured Zetaproteobacteria bacterium | reverse complement strand
GTCCATTGCTGCTGATGGATCGCTTTGATGATGCCCATCACCATGCCGGAAATGGTTGCGCCGAGCACCAGCAGCATCGGCAGCAGGGTATAGAGTATCGGTTTTTTCCTGCGGTACAGGTAAATGGTGACGGTCAGCAGCGTCAGTCCGGCCAGAATCTGGTTGGTGGTGCCGAATAAGGTCCATAAAAACAGACCGGCCGGTTTGCCATCCATTTTGAAGAAGGCGAAGAAGCCAATCGCCGCCACCGCCAGGGCGGTGGCCACATAACGGTTGCCCAGTATTTTTACGCCAATGGTGGCGCCGATTTCCTCCAGATTAAAACGTAGCAGCCGCGCCCCGGTATCGACCGAGGTCATGGCAAAACCGACCACCACGACCGAAATAAACGCAGCCGCATAATCCAGCGGCACGCCGAGCTGGTGGATAAAATTGGCATTACCCTGAATAAATACGCCGAGCTTCTGATGCAGACCGGCGGCCTTGTCCCACGAACCGTAAAACGATTCCCAGTCGGCACGGCTTGCAAACGCCCCGGCCGTGGTAGCCAGCACGGCCAGTAATGCCAGCAACGATTCCCCGACCATGCCGACATAACCGACAAATGGCGCATCGCTCTCCCGGGACAACTGCTTGGAGGTGGTGCCCGATGCCACCAAACCGTGGAATCCGGATACTGCGCCGCAGGCAATAACGATAAACAGGAAGGGCAACATCGGCGGCGCACCGACCGGATGCGGATTGATGGCCGGTGCCACCCAGTCCGGCGACAGGATGAAAAAACCGGCCAGCATCGAAAACAGGGCCAGGTATAGCAGCAGCGAATTGAGAAAATCGCGCGGCTGCAGCAACAGCCAGACCGGCAATACACTGGCAATAAAGGCGTAAATCAGCAGTGACCATGTCCAGTCGCCGGCTGAAAAACCGGTTACCGGCATATCCAACCCGATGCGCGTGGTCACCAGCATCAGCACAAAACCCACCCCGATCATCGGCCACAGCGGCAGATTCTTTTTATAGACCAGAAAACCGATCACCATGGCAATCAGCATCAGGGAGTAAGTCGGAAACACCGCCTCCGGATGCGCCGTGGCCGGGATATGGGCCGCATCGGGTGCTGCAAACAGGCCGGAAATCACCAGCACAAACACCCCCATGGCCAGTGCTACCAGGAAGAAAATCACCAGCAGAAACAATAAACGCGTGCGCGGGCTGATCACATCGTGGGCAATCGTACCAACGCTTTGACCCTTGTGGCGAATAGACAGTACCAGCGCTGAAAAATCATGCACCGCACCGACCAGCAGCGTACCGAACACCACCCAGCACAGAGCCGGCACCCAGCCCCAGATCACCGCGATGGCCGGCCCCAGCATTGGGGCCAGCCCGGCGATCGAGGCGAAATGATGGCCGAACAGCACGTATTTATTGGTCGGGATATAATCGACATCATCGCGCATGGTATGCGCCGGCGTCGGATTGCTATCGTCCAGCTCAAACACTTTTTTGGCCAGAAACCCCTTGGCATAAAAACGGTAAAACAGCAGATAGAAACACAGCACGGTGATGGCCATGACAACTGGGCTCATTTATTTCCCTCCCGGAAAGAATTGTGAATTTAGAACGGTGAAATTTCTCAATTCTTAATTCTTAATTCGCGCTAAAACAAGCTGTTTTAGTGCGATGATATGCGCCGCACTGTCATTCAGGGCCGGGATATAACGATATTGTTCGCCGCCGGCCTCAATGAAATAATTGCGGTTCTCACTGCCGATCTCCTCCAGCGTTTCCAGGCAATCGGCGGCGAAGCCGGGGCAGATCACATCAACCGATTTGACGCCCGCCCGGCCCCATGCCTTCAGCGTGGCATCGGTATAGGGCTGGAGCCACGGCTCTGTGCCAAAGCGGGACTGGAAGGCGATCTGCGCCCTCTCTTCATCCAGCCCCAGCGCCTGGCGCAGCAATGATGCGGTTTTACGGCAATGGCACGGGTACGGATCACCGGCCTTGAAGTAGCGCTCGGGGATGCCGTGGAAACTCATCAATAAACGTTCCGGCTCGCCGTGCTCGGCCCAGTGCGCCCGCACGCTATCCGCCAGTGCGGCGATATAAGCCGGATGATCGTAATAGGCGTCGATCAGATGCAATGCCGGCACGCGCCGCCATGTTTTGAGTACATCGGCCACGGCATCGAAGGTCGAGCCGGTCGTGGTGGCCGAATATTGCGGATACAGCGGCAGAATAATGATTTCTCTACAGTTTTTTTCGCGCAGGGTTTCCAGACCGGCTTTGATCGACGGCTTGCCATAACGCATGGCCAGTTCGACATGCGCAATATCGCCCACCGACTGCTGTAGTTTCTCCGCCTGTTTCCTGCCCGCTGCCAGCAGCGGCGAGCCATCCTCCGTCCACACCGATTGGTATAATGCTGCTGATTTGGCCGGACGGACATTGAGAATCACACCATGGAGAACCAGCCACCATAACCAGCGCGGCTGCTCGACCACGCGCGGATCCCACAGGAATTCTTTCAGATAGGCGCGCAGGGCGGCCTTCGTCGGCGCATCCGGCGTACCCAGATTGGTCAGCAGGATACCGACGCCGGCAGGCTGCTCATGCTCAAAATGCTGTTGCGCGCTATATTCCATTCAAACTCCAACACCAGAAATCTTTG
>CAZXAI010000232.1:0-2704 GCA_964638265.1 uncultured Zetaproteobacteria bacterium | reverse complement strand
AAATCACGCCACCTTTCTCGACCTGCTTGCGAAAACGCTTCAGCGCAATTTCAAACGGCTCTTCAGGATTTACTCTAATTCCTGGCATATTAAAACATCACCACCTTTGGCCTGGCCATAAACTTGCCCTTTTCTTGTGCGTTGTTTGTTTCACGCCGCTGCGGCGCTAGGCTCGCAACCCGACCCCGAAGGGGCATGGAAAAAGGGCGGCGAATTATGACTACGGCTCAGAACAAGTCAAACGCGGAACAGCCGGGGGGGCAATCCTCCGGTCTGCTGCGCGCCGCTTCCAAAGTGGGCGGCTGGACAATGCTGTCGCGCATTCTCGGTTTTGTGCGCGATATTCTGCTGGCTCGCGTACTCGGAGCGGGCATGCTGGCCGATGCCTTTTTTGTCGCTTTCAAACTGCCCAATTTCTTTCGCCGTATGTTTGCCGAGGGTACGCTGACGGTGGCGCTGGTACCGGTGTTGTCCGATCAGCGCCAGCAGGGCGAAGCCGATGCCCATCGCTTCCTCAATGCGCTGGCCACGCTGCTGTTGATCGCGCTCACTGTATTCACACTGCTCGGCATGTTGCTCATGCCGTGGCTGTTATACCTGTTCGCGCCCGGTTTTGCCGATGAGCCGGATCGTTGGGCCATGGCATTACAACTGGCGCGCTGGATGTTTCCCTACCTGGGCATGATTTCACTGGCTGCGCTGGCCTGGGCGGTGCTTAATACCTATAAACATTTCGCCGTACCGGCCGCCAGCCCGGCGCTGCTCAATATCGCCATTATTGTTGCCGCCGTGGCACTGGCGCCGTCGTTTGACAATCCGGCCATCGCCCTGGCTATCGGCGTGTTGATCGGCGGCGTGTTGCAACTGGCGATTCAGTTCCCGGCCTTAAAACGCATTGGCTGGGTGCCGCGCCTGAGTTTCGATTTCAAACAGGCCGCCATTGGCGAAACCTTTACCCTGTTCGGGCCGGCGGTGCTGGCCATTGCGGCGGTGCAAATCAATATCCTCATCGGCACCATTCTGGCCACCTTGCTCGATACCGGCGCGGTCTCTTATTTATATTATTCGGATCGCATCGTACAACTGCCGCTGGCCCTGTTCGGTATCGCCATGAGTACGGCGCTGCTGCCGACCCTGTCCAGCCATTTATCCAAAGGCGACCACCAACAGGCGGCGGATGATTTGCGCGCCGGACTGGCCTGGCTGACCTGGATTACGCTGCCCGCCGTGGTGGGCGCGTTCTATCTGGCCGAACCGATCGTCGTCACCCTGTTCGAGCGCGGCGCATTCTCGCATGCCGATTCCGTGGCGACAGCGGCAACGCTCCAGGCGTATGCTGTGGGTCTGATTGCATTCTGCTGGTCCAAGCTGCTCGCATCAGCCTGTTATGCCGGCAAGGATGCCAAAGCGCCGATGCGGTACGCAGCCATCAGCGTGGCGGTGAATATCGTGCTGGCCGTGATGCTGATGCAATTCTGGGCCTATGTCGGTCTGGCGCTGGCCACGTCTCTGGCGGCTTTTGTCAATGTCGGCCTGCTCTATATTCGGCTGAGCAACACCTACGGTTCATTATTTACGCCGGATATCATCAAGCGATTACTTACCGCAGTGCTGGCCAGTCTGCTGATGCTGGCCTGTTTGTACGGCTTTAGCATGTTCTGGGCTTTCCCCGTGGATGGCGCCATGCAGTTTGCCTGGATTGCAACCGCTATTGTCGGCGCCATCGCTGTATTTTTCCTGTCTGCTATACTGTTAGGCGAACGCCAGCGGCTGATGCGTTTTTTACAGAGGAGGAAGCATGCGTCGTGATGTGATCGTTTTCGATACGGAAACTGTGGTGGATGCCGATGCCGCACGGCGCGTATTAAGAGGCGCGGATTTAAGCGACAGCGAAGCGCGCAATGGCTTGTCTGCTTATTTTCTCGAAAAAACCGATGGTCGCAATGATTTCCCGCGTCAGCCGTTTCATCAGATTGTGGCGATTTCTTACGGTCATCTGATTCGCGAGCCGGGCGAAGAGGGCGGTGAACTGGTCATTCGCCAACTGGCGAGCGGCGGCGACAGCAACAGTAGCGAAAAAGAGCTGCTGGATGGTTTTTTTCGGCTGATCGAAACCCGCGCCCCGCAACTGGTCAGCTTCAACGGGCGTGGTTTCGATATACCGGTACTCAAATACCGCGCCATGGCGCACGGCCTATCCTGTCCGCGCTGGTTTGCGCAGGGCGACAAATGGAACAATTACGAAACGCGTTACTCGTCGGAATATCACTGCGATTTACTGGAGCTGTTGTCTGATTTCGGTGCCTCGGCGCGCTGCTGCATGGATGAGGTAGCAGCGGTGTTCGGCGTGCCGGGCAAACTGGAAACAGCCGGCGATAATGTGCGCGACATGTTCGAAGCCGGGCAGATTGATGCGATTCGGCACTACTGCGAAACCGATGTGCTGACCACCATGCTGATTTTCCTGCGTCATCAGCTCTTTTGCGGTGCGCTCAGCGATGGCGCTTATGCTCGCGCCACCCTCGGCGTGCGCAATTATCTCGAATCGGAATCAGCAGCCCGCCCGCATCTGGCGGAATATCTCCAGGCATGGCATAGGCGCTGATAGGTCAAATATTTTCACCATGAGAGACCAGCGAGAGAGGCAGCATTAACCTGGCGGCAGCATCGTTTTGCTGTAAGAAACCGGCTACCGTGCGACCAA
>CAZXAI010000231.1:0-2711 GCA_964638265.1 uncultured Zetaproteobacteria bacterium | reverse complement strand
CCCGCGCCAGTGAACGCGCCGATGCCGAGCATGCACAGCATACACATGAACCAGGCACGCCAATTCAGCTGCTGATGCCCGACGGCCAACGCCGCCGACTCGATGAACAGCGTTTGCGCCTGCTGATTGATGAATCCTGTACGGGATTGCCGACTATTAACGCGCAGCTGCTCTACGATGCCATTCGTCAGCAGCTGTTTGACGGCATGAAAGAGAGCGACTGCCGGGCCGCTATGGTGATGAGCGCACGCACCATGATTGAGCGCGATCCGGACTTTGGTCAGGTGGCGGCGCGCCTGTTGCTCGACAATGCCCGCCATGAAGCCCTCAGTTTCATTGAAGGACACGATGTCGAAGCGATGCAGTCGGAGATGGGCGAGCGCTACCCGGACTATTTTCCGGGCTATATTCACCGCGCCATTGAACTGGAACTGCTGGATGAAGAACTGGGTCGCTACGATCTGACCCGGCTGGCAGCAGCTATCCGGCCGGAACGTGACAGTCACTTCACCTACCTGGGCCTGCAAACACTCTATGACCGCTATTTCATTCATCATCAGCATACCCGTTTTGAGCTGCCGCAAGCGTTTTTCATGCGCGTGGCCATGGGGCTGGCGATCAACGAAATCGACCGCGAAACGCGCGCTATCGAATTCTATAACCTGCTTTCATCCTTCGATTTTATGAGCAGCACCCCGACCCTGTTCAATGCCGGCACACTGCGCCCGCAAATGTCCTCCTGCTATCTGACCACCGTGCCCGATTCGCTGGACGGTATTTATGGCGCCATCAGGGATAATGCTCTGCTCTCCAAGTATGCCGGCGGGCTGGGTAATGACTGGACGCGCGTGCGCGGCCTCGGGGCCTATATCAAGGGCACCAACGGTTCATCACAGGGCGTGGTGCCGTTCCTGAAGGTTGCCAATGATACCGCCGTGGCGGTCAATCAGGGCGGTAAACGCAAGGGGGCGGTCTGCGCCTATCTGGAAACCTGGCATATCGATATCGAGGATTTCCTCGAACTGCGCAAGAACACCGGCGATGAGCGTCGCCGCACCCACGACATGAATTCGGCCAACTGGATTCCCGACCTGTTCATGAAACGCGTGGCCGAAGCGGGCGAATGGACGCTGTTCTCGCCCGAAGAGACGCCGGATTTACACGATCTGTATGGCGCTGCATTCGAAGCAGCCTATCAGGCCTATGAGGCGAAGGCCGCGCGCGGCGAGATGCGTATCAGCCGCCGTGTCAGCGCCGTCGAGTTATGGCGCAAGATGCTCGGCATGCTGTTTGAGACCGGCCACCCGTGGATCACCTTCAAGGATCCGTGCAATATCCGCTATACCAACAACCATGTCGGCATCGTGCACTCCTCCAATCTGTGCACCGAAATCACCCTGCATACCAATGATCAGGAGATTGCCGTGTGCAATCTGGGCTCGGTTAATCTGGCCCGGCATATCGTCGATGGCGAGATTGATCGCGAACGCCTGCAGCAAACCGTCACCACGGCCATGCGCATGCTCGATAATGTGATTGATTATAATTACTACAGCGTGCCGCAGGCGCGGCGCTCGAATATGCGCCACCGTCCGGTCGGGCTCGGCCTGATGGGATTTGCGGACGCGCTGTATCAGTGCGACCTCTCCTACGCCTCCGATGAGGCGATCCGCTTTGCCGACCTGAGTATGGAGCTGATCAGTTACTATGCCATTGCCGCATCATCCGCCCTGGCGGAAGAGCGTGGCGCGTATGCCAGTTATGAGGGTTCATTGTGGAGCCGGGGCATCCTGCCGATTGATTCCATGCAACTGCTGCGCGAGCAGCGCGGCGACTATCTGCAAGTGGATGACGCGCGCACGCTGGACTGGGACAGCCTGCGTGCAACCGTCGTCAGACAGGGGATGCGCAATTCCAATGTGCTGGCCATTGCGCCAACGGCCACGATCGCCAATATCTGCGGCGTATCGCAGGGCATCGAACCGGTTTACCAGAACCTCTATGTCAAATCGAATCTGTCGGGCGAATTTGTCGTGATGAACCCGTGGCTGGTCGAGAACCTGAAAGCGCTGGATCTGTGGGATGACGTGATGATCAATGATCTGAAATATTACGATGGATCGGTACAGCAGATCGACCGTATCCCCGATACACTCAAGGTACGCTATGCCACTGCCTTTGAAATCGACTCGCGCTGGCTGATTGAGGCCGCCGCCCGTCGCCAGAAATGGATTGATCAGGCTCAGAGCCTGAATCTGTATATGGCTGAACCATCCGGCAAACAGCTCGATAACCTCTATAAACTGGCCTGGATCAGAGGTCTGAAAACCACCTATTACCTGCGCTCGGTCGGCGCATCGCATGTGGAAAAAAACACGGATAACCCTGTCGCCAGCATCGATGCGGAGCCGTCCGTCTGCTCCATCCTGGATCCCGAGTGCGAAGCATGTCAGTGAACGGGGATACGATGACTTCACGCAACTGGGATGATCCTCTGGCCATGCACAGCGACCCCGCCCCTGAAGCGCAGACCGATGCCGGCATGGATGACAATACGGCAGCGCTCGCCGGCACGGAGACTGCTGCGGCCAATCCGGCGCCGGTTCGGGCCGAAGATAAACGCGTCATCGGCGGCATGGGCGATATCAATCAGCTGGCGCCGTTCCGCTACCCGTGGGCCTGGCAATATTTCCTCAATGCCAACAAGAACC
>CAZXAI010000230.1:0-2717 GCA_964638265.1 uncultured Zetaproteobacteria bacterium | reverse complement strand
GCGCAACCGCAGGACTGTCCGGACAAAATCCCCTCTTCCGACGCCAGCCGCTGGGTGAAGCGGTAGGCTGCATCGGTGTCGATGCCGATTTTCTGATCATAGACGCTTGCATCATAGATACCGGGCACGATACTCGATTCAATATGTTTCAGGCCTTCAATGCCGTGGAATGGCGAATCCGGTTCAGCGGCGACAATGCAGATATCCGGATTCATTCTTTTCAGGAACCGACCGGTGCCGACCATGGTGCCGGAGGTGCCGAGCGAGGCAATGAAATGGGTGATATTGCCACCCGTATCGCGCCAGATTTCCGGCCCGGTGGATTCTTCATGGGAACGCGGATTGGCCGGATTATTATATTGATCCGGCTTAAAGTAGATATCCGGATTGTCTTCATAAATCTTGCGCGCATCGAGAATGGCTCCGTCCGAGCCTTCGAGCGGATCGGAAAAAATCAACTCGGCCCCGAAGGCGCGGCAGATACGCTTGCGCTCATCCGATACATTGCCGGGCATGACCAGCTTGACGCGAAAGCCCATGCTGGCTCCGATCATGGCCAGCGCAATGCCGGTATTGCCGCTGGTGGAATCGAGGATGATTTTCCCCTTGTCCAGCAAACCCTGTTTTAAACCGTCGCGAATCATCCACAATGCCGGGCGATCCTTGACCGATCCGCCGGGATTAAAGCGCTCGAGTTTGGCATGGATGCGGATATTGTCGGGCAAATGGCTGGTAATATGCTGAATCTGCGCCATCGGGGTATTGCCGATCAAATCAAGAATGCTAGTCAAAAGAGGTCACCTGTGAGCCGTAAAGTCGTCCCGAATGATGGCAGATCATGGCGTCTTGCCAAGCATGCGCACAATGTCGCCTGTTTCTGCTGGCGCAACAGGCCAGACGGGCGTCGCCATGCCCAGCAGGAAATCACCCAGTTTGTGCGCATCCACGCCCATCCGGCGCAGGCTGTTCAGGGTGGTAGCCTGGTTGCGTTTGGCCAGCCGTTCGCCGTCCGGTTTTAGCAACAGGGCGTGGTGAATATATACCGGCTCGGGCAAGCCCAACAACTGCTGCAACAAGCGGTGAATGCCGGTGGACGAAGCCAGATCGCGGCCACGGATGATGTGGGTGATCCCCTGCAGCGCATCATCCACCACCACGGCCAGGTGATAGCTGAAAGCGATATCCTTGCGTCCGATAATGATATCATGGTCGAGATGAACCGCGTGAATCCGGCTCCGGTCATCGCGCCAGGTTAATTCGTTCCCAACCATTGCGGTGGCTTTTTCCATATTCAGCCGCCAGGCAAAAGGTTCCTGTTGCATGCGCCGCTGCTGTTCATTTGCAGGCAGGTTTCTGCATGTGCCCGGATACTCGGTTGGCGCATCGTCGGCATGCGGGGCGGAGGCCATGCGGGCGATTTCCTGTGCAATCTGCTTGCGCGTACAGAAACAGGGGTAAATCACACCCATATCCCTGAGTCGCTGCATGGCCTGCTGATAATCGTTCAGGTGGCTGCTTTGATAACGAACGTGGCTCTGCCAGCGCAGCCCCAGCCAGCCTAAATCCTCCACAATCGCATCGGCGTATTCGGATTTGCAGCGGGTATGATCGATATCCTCGATGCGCAAGATCAGTTCGGCGTGATGCGCCTCGGCCCAGCGCTGACAAATCAGGGCTGAATACGCGTTGCCGACATGCAGCAAGCCGGTCGGGCTGGGTGCGAAGCGGGTACGCAGTTGCAAGGGCGTCAGCCGTTTTGTTTTTTCGCTGCTGATGGCGGCAGAATCAGCGGCGAACCATCCTGGACGCGTTCCGGGCGCATCAGCATTTTGATTTCATCGCCAATAGCCAGTACCAGATCATCATGCGGCACCAGCGTCTGGCCGTCGCGAATGACGGTAATCGGTTGTACGCCGTGCTGAATGCGGGCATCGGCCATGCGTTCGCCGGCCAGAGCCGAATCCGGCTCGATATGCATGGATTCGTAAATCAGCCGTTTGCGATAAGCCTGATCATTCCAGTAAGTGAAATTATACGGTTTGGCGAACAAGCGCCGGGTCTGTAGCTGGTGAATCATACTGGCATGCTTGTCTTCATCATGCTCCTGCAGGGTGACGTAGATTTCCGGAATATGAAAATTCTCATGCGCCAGCCGCGCAATCAATAAATTATGATCCGAGGAGCCGGTCATGATCAGCGTACAGCCGATTTCCTCGGCATGGATGATTTCCCAGTACAGCGGATCCAGCGCATTGCCGCACACGGCGTCATAACCGGAATGTTTCAGGCTGGTAATCACCTCGGAATTCAGATCCAGAAAACGGACTTCGCGATCTTCGCCCAGCGCCCGACCCACTTCCGAGCCGATCTGGCCGCCGCCGATAATCAGCACCGAACGGTCATCGCCGCCGTCGATGCATAAAAAGCGTTTTAATGGCGCGGCTGACAGACTGTAGCCAAGCACCGATACGATAATAATAATATACACCAGCGCCATAAGCATATCGCTCTGGGCATAACCGTGATCCTGCAAAATGAGCGCGAATAATGATGTGATACCGGCCGCCACCACGCCGCGCGGCGCCATGCCAGCCAGATACAGATTTTCCGGCATCGTTAAACGGCTGCCGAGAGTGGACAAAAACACAATCAGCGGTCGCACGACAACAGCCAGAATCATGAACAATAACAGACCCGGCCACAGATAATCGAGCATA
>CAZXAI010000229.1:0-2717 GCA_964638265.1 uncultured Zetaproteobacteria bacterium | reverse complement strand
GAACTGCTGGCTCCGGCCGGCACTATCAAGAATATGCGCTATGCCTTCGCCTACGGCGCGGATGCCGTCTATGCCGGCCAGCCGCGTTATTCATTGCGGGTGCGTAATAACGATTTCCAGCTGGATAATCTGAAAACGGGCATTGATGAGGCGCACGCGCTGGGCCGTAAATTCTTCGTGGCCAGTAATTTACTGCCGCACAATAACAAGCTCAAACGCTACCTGGAACACATGCAGCCGGTCATTGATATGCAGCCGGATGCCCTGATTATGGCTGATCCCGGCCTGATTATGATGGTGCGCGAACGCTGGCCCGATATGCCGGTTCACCTGTCCGTGCAGGCCAATACGATGAACTGGGCGGCGGTGAAATTCTGGCAGTCGGTCGGGGTCAGCCGTGTTATTCTGTCGCGCGAACTCTCGCTCGATGAGGTGGCGGAAATTCGCCAGCAGTGTCCGGACATGGAAATCGAAGTGTTTGTGCACGGAGCGCTGTGCATGGCTTATTCGGGACGTTGTCTGCTGTCCGGCTACTTCAATCACCGCGATGCCAATCAGGGCTCATGCACCAATGCCTGCCGCTGGGAATACGGCATGGAGAAAGCCGCCGAGGATATTAGTGGCGATATTATTCCGATTGAGCATATTTCAAGCACGCTGCTGGACGGCATGAACGCACAACCGTTCGCCGAGACCGGTCAGGTGGAGCGTCATCCGCTGGCCGACCAGGTCTATACCCTGACCGAGCCGGGGCGCCCGGATGATCAGATGCCGGTATTCGAAGATGAACATGGCACCTATATTATGAATTCAAAAGACTTGCGCGCGGTGCAGCATGTCGAACGGCTGGTCGATATCGGCGTGGATTCATTGAAGATAGAAGGGCGTACCAAGTCGCATTATTATGTTGCCCGCACCACCCAGACCTATCGCCAGGCCATTGATGATGCCGTGGCGGGCAAGGCCTTCGATACAATGCTGATGTTCCAGCTCGATGCGTTGGCGAATCGCGGTTATACGGATGGCTTTTATACCCGCAAACGCTCATCGGCCAGCCAGAATTATGATACCGGCAACTCCACCTTCGACGCCCAGCGCTTTGTCGGCGAAATAGTAAGCTACGATGCAAAACAGAAACGGGCCGAAGTGATGGTGAAAAATAAATTCTCGCGCGGCGATTCGATTGAGCTGGTTAATCCGGGCGGCAATGTGACATTCACAGTCACGGCCATCCATGATGCCCGTGATGGCCATGCCATGGATGTTGCGCCCGGCAGCGGTCATCAGGTCTGGATTCCCGTGCCTGTCGAGCCGGATATGCATGCGCTGCTGGCGGTGAATCTGCCGGGGCATTCATCGTCTGAAAGGGCAGCCTGTACCCGAACCGCGTAAATCGTTAGGTTTTGCACCATGCGCATTTGCCACATCGGATTAAATCACAAAACCGCGCCGGTTGAGCTGCGTGAGCGCCTGGCTGTCAGCGAGGATGAAATCGCTGAAATTCTGCAACAGCGGATTGCCTGCCCGGCCATTCGCGAAGCGGCGCTGCTGTCCACCTGTAACCGTGTGGAGATGACCGTGGTCACCCATGATCCGGATGCAGCCATTGCTGCTGTACATGAATGGTTTGCCGGCAAAGCGGATATGGACATGGAAGCAGTGTGCGAACATCTGTATTCCTACACCACTGACGAGGCCATTAAGCATCTGTTTTCCGTTGCTTCCGGGCTGGATTCACTGGTACTCGGTGAGCCGCAGATTCTCGGTCAGGTCAAGGCATCGTATGAACATGCGCTGGCCGCCGGCAGTGCCGGCCATGTATTACACCGCTTCTATCAGTCCACGTTTGCCGCCGCCAAACGCGCCCGCAGCGAGACAGGCATCGGTAAGCAGTCGGTCAATATATCGTCCTGCGCCGTTGAACTGGCGCGTCATATTTTTGGTGAATTGACGGGCAAGACCGTTTTATTGATGGGGGCGGGTGAAATGGCCGAACTGGCCGCCCGCCACCTCAGAGGCAATGGCTGTACGGATATCCTGGTCGCCAACCGCACGCTCAAACGGGCCCAGCATCTGGCACTCGAATTTGAAGGTCATGCCCTGACCATGGAGCAGTTGCCGGAATATCTCGATGCAGCCGATATCGTGCTCTCCAGCACCGGCGCCAGCACCTTTGTACTGCTGCCGGATACCGTGAAAGCGGCCATGAAAAAACGCCGGGGCAGGCCGATGTTTCTGGTCGATATTGCCGTGCCGCGCGATATCGATCCGCGTATTGCCGATATCGACGGCGCCTACCTCTACGATATTGATGATTTGCAGCAGGTGGTGCAGGGCAATGTGGAACATCGTGAGCAGGAAGCCCGGCAGGCCGGGCAAATCATCGATGAAGAAACTGCATCGTTCCTGCGCTGGCTGAAATCACTCGAATCGGTACCGTTGATTCGCAGCATTCAGCAGGAAATGGAAGCAAGGCGCAGTGAAGAGATGGAAAAAGCGCTGCGTTATATGAAAGATTTTAACGCCGACCAGATTGCGGCGGTGGAGCGCTTCAGTAAATCATTGATGAAACGCTATATGCACCCGACCTTGAGCACGCTGAAAAAGCTGCCGGATGATATCGAGGGCGATTTGCTGATGGGGGCTGCTTCGCGCCTGTTCGATATTGATGCTGCATCGAGTAAATGCCCGGTGCTTCAGTCCTTGCAAAAGGGGAA
>CAZXAI010000228.1:0-2731 GCA_964638265.1 uncultured Zetaproteobacteria bacterium | reverse complement strand
CGGTGCAGGAAACCGTCCGCGTCCTGAATGCGCAGGGCGCAAAGCTCGGTGTGATTACCGTGCGCCTGTTTCGTCCGTTTTCCCGCCAGCACCTGATGGCGGCCTTGCCGGATGCCGTGAAAAAAATCGCCGTGCTTGATCGCACCAAGGAACTCGGCGCACGCGGCGAGCCGCTATACCAGGATGTGCTGGCCTCGTTGTCCGAAACCATCATGCTGGGCGAACTGGATCAACTGCCGCATGTGATTGGCGGCCGCTACGGGCTGTCATCGAAAGAATTTACCCCGGCCATGGTCAAGGCGGTGTTCGATGAACTGGCCAGGGAAAAACCCAAAAACAATTTCACCGTCGGCATCCACGATGATGTCACCTTTACCAGCCTCGATGTCGATCACAGCTTTATAATCGAGCCGGACAATGTGACCCGGGCGCTGTTCTTTGGGCTGGGCTCCGATGGCACCGTATCGGCCAATAAAAACAGCATCAAGATTATCGGCGAAAATACACCGCTGCACTGTCAGGGTTATTTTGTCTATGATTCCAAAAAAGCCGGTTCGCAGACTGTTTCACATCTCAGGTTCGGCCCCGATCCGATTCGCGCCCCCTATCTGATCGATTCGGCCAATTTTATCGCCTGCCACAAGGCCACTTTTATTACCCAGGTCGATATGCTCGACAAGGCGGCGCACAACAGCGTATTCCTGCTCAACAGCCCGACCCCGGCGGATCAGATATGGGATGAATTGCCCAAGCCGGTGCAACGCGAGATGATCGATAAACACATCGATTTTTATGTCATCGACGCCTCTACCGTGGCCCGTGAGGCCGGCATGGGGCGGCGCATCAACACGATCATGCAGACCTGTTTCTTCGCCCTGTCCGGCGTACTGCCGCGTGATGAAGCCATTGCCCAGATCAAGAAAGCCATTGAAAAAACATACGCCCGCAAGGGCATGGATGTGGTCGAGCAGAATTTCAAGGCCGTCGATGCCGCCCTCGATCATCTGCATCAGGTGACGGTGCCGGCCGCAGTATCCAGCCACCGCGACATGGATTTGATGGTGCCGGTGCGCGCGCCGGCCTTTGTGCAGGAAGTGACCGCGCCGATGCTGGCCGGTCGCGGTGATGATTTGCCGGTATCCAAAATCCCGGTCGACGGCACCTATCCGTCCGGCACGGCGCAATGGGAGAAACGCAATATCTCCGATTTCGTGCCGCTGTGGGAGCCGGATGTGTGCATCCAGTGCGGCAACTGTTCCTTTGTCTGCCCGCACAGCGTGATTCGTGCCAAATTCTACCATGAAGATCACCTGGACAAGGCGCCGGACGGCTTCCCCTCCGCTCCGGTATCGGCGCGCGGTTTCCCGGAAACGCGTTATACGCTGGAGATCTATCAGGAGGATTGCACCGGCTGCGAAATGTGTGTCAATGCCTGCCCGGCCTATGATGAGCATGATCCGGACAAACGCAAAAAAGCCATCAATATGACTGCCAAAGCGCCGATTATGGAGCAGGGGCGCAGGGATGTGGCCTTCTTCGAGAGCCTGCCGGTCAATGATCGCGCCACCATTGATTATTCATCGGTGCGCGGCACCCAGTTCCTTGAACCGTTATTCGAATTCTCCGGAGCATGCTCCGGCTGCGGCGAGACCCCCTATGTGCGGCTGCTGACCCAGTTGTTCGGCCCGCGCCTGCTGGTCGCCAATGCCACCGGCTGTTCATCGATTTACGGCGGCAACCTGCCGGCCACGCCGTGGACGGTGAACAGGGACGGGCGCGGCCCGGCCTGGTCGAACTCGCTGTTTGAGGACAATGCGGAATTCGGGCTCGGCATGCGCATTGCTGCCGACCACCACACCGAAATGGCCAAACAGACCCTCGATGGCATGCGCGATCAGCTCGATGGTTATTTTGTCGATGAGATTATCCATGCCGATCAGCGTATCGGTTTTGAAGTCACCCAACAGCGTCAGCGGGTGGAGAAACTCAAGCTGGTACTCGAAGGCATGGACGATCCGCGCGCCAAAAATCTGCTCACCATCGTCAATCATCTGGTGCGGCGCAGTGTCTGGCTGATTGGCGGCGATGGCTGGGCTTACGATATCGGTTCGGGCGGCCTGGATCATGCCCTGGCGTCGGGGCGCAATATCAATGTGCTGGTGCTCGATACCGAGGTCTATTCCAATACCGGCGGACAGGCCTCCAAATCCACGCCCATCGGGGCCATGGCCAAATTCGCCACCGCCGGCAAGCCGGTCGGCAAAAAAGATCTGGCCCTGCAGGCGATTTCCTACGGCAATGTCTATGTCGCCCGCGTCGCCATGGGCGCCAACCCGCAACAGACCTTGCTGGCCATGCGTGAAGCCGAGGATTATCCCGGCCCGTCGATTATTCTGGCCTACAGCCATTGTATCGCCCACGGCATTGATATGACGCAGGGCCTGCATCAGCAGGATATGGCCGTGGCTTCGGGTTACTGGCCGCTGATCCGCTACAATCCGGAACTGCGCCGGGCCGGCAAGAAACCGTTTGTGCTCGATTCACCCACGCCGAGCATGCAGGTGAAGGATTATGCCCTGACCGAAATGCGTTATAAGCTGCTACAGCGCAACCATCCGGAAGAATCCGCCCGCCTGATGAAACTGGCACAGGAATCGGTTGATTTGCGCTGGGCCACTTATGAACACATGGCCGAGCAGGATCCATCCGAATTCCAGCCGATGGAATAGAA
>CAZXAI010000227.1:0-2742 GCA_964638265.1 uncultured Zetaproteobacteria bacterium | reverse complement strand
GAGAATTATGCCCTGACCACGCGTGAGGCAACGGCTGCATTCGGTAACGGCGAGCTGTTTATGGAAAAGTGTATTGTCGAGCCGCGCCATATCGAATTCCAGATCCTGGCCGACAGCCACGGCAATTGCGTCCATTTGTATGAACGCGACTGCTCCATACAGCGCCGCAACCAGAAGCTGATTGAAATTGCCCCGTCCAATTATATTGATGACGATATGCGCCAGCGTATGGGTGCAACAGCCGTGCAGGCCGCCCAGGCGGTCGGCTATGTCAATGCCGGTACGGTCGAGTTTCTGGTCGATAAAAATCACGACTATTATTTTATGGAGATGAATACCCGCCTGCAGGTGGAGCATACCATCACCGAAGCCATTACCGGCGTTGATATCGTGGCCGAGCAGATTTCCATAGCCGCCGGCAATGAGCTGCCCTTCACCCAGGCCGATATCAGCATTCGCGGCCATGCGGTTGAATTCCGCATCAATGCGGAAGATCCGATGAACGATTTTTTCCCCACCCCCGGTCGCATTACGCGTTATCACTCGCCCGGCGGCCCCGGCGTGCGCGTGGATGGCTGCGTGTATCCCGGTTATGAAATCCCCCCGCACTACGATTCGATGTGCGCCAAACTTACCGTCTGGGGGCATACCTGGGCGCATACGGTGCGACGCTGTCAGCGGACACTGAAGGAATACGATATTCGCGGCGTCAAGAGCACCCTGCCGCTGTATCGCCAGATTGCCGGCTCACCGGAATTTATGGACGGCCAGTTTGATACCGGATTTCTCGAACAGCATCCGGAACTGCTCGAATATAAACCCTACGATGCCCGCGAAGACATTGCCACGGCGGTTGCCATCGCCATTGCCGCACATGCCGGCCTGTAATCAAGAATTGTAGAGAAGGATCATGACTATGAACAAAACAAAGAAACTGGCTATTACCGAACTCGCCCTGCGCGACGGGCATCAATCGTTACTGGCCACGCGCATGCGTCTCGACGATATGCTGCCGATTTGCGACAAGCTCGATGCCATCGGCTACTGGTCGATTGAAGCTTGGGGCGGCGCCACCTTCGACACCTGTTTGCGCTACCTCAAGGAAGGGCCGTGGGTGCGCCTGCGCGAGCTCAAAAAAGCACTGCCCAATACGCCGATTCAGATGCTGCTGCGCGGCCAGAACCTGCTGGGTTATCGCCATTATGCCGATGATGTGGTGCGCAAATTCGTGGATCTGGCGGCCAGCAACGGCGTCGATGTATTCCGCACCTTCGATGCCATGAACGATGTGCGTAATTTGCGCACCGCTATCGCTCAGGTCAAAGCCAACGGAAAAATCGCCGAAGGCACCATCTGTTACACCACCAGCCCGGTTCACACGCGGCAATATTTTGTTGACCTGGCCAAAGAGATTGAAGACCTGGGATGCGATACGCTGGCCATCAAGGATATGGCCGGTCTGTTGACGCCGACCGATACGCGCGAATTAATCACTGCCCTCAAACAGTCCATCAATATTCCGCTGCACCTGCATTGCCATGCCACCTCCGGCGTAGCCGAAATGGTGCAGTGGGAAGCGGTACACGCCGGTTGCGATATTATTGATACAGCCATTTCCCCACTGGCCGGCGGCACCTCGCATCCGGCTACCGAATCGATGGTAGCGGCATTTGCCGGCAGCGAATTCGATACCGGGCTGGATTTACTGGCCTTGCAGGATGTGGCGGCCTATTTCCGCGATGTACGCAAGAAATACGTCCGTTACGAATCGGATGTGACCGGCGTGGATACGCGCGTATTTATCAACCAGATTCCGGGCGGCATGATTTCCAATCTGGCCAATCAGCTCAAGGAGCAGGATGCGCTGGATAAAATGGATCAGGTGCTCGAAGAAATCCCGCGCGTACGCAAGGATTTCGGTTATCCGCCGCTGGTAACCCCGACCAGCCAGATTGTCGGCACCCAGTCGGTGCTCAATGTCATTTCTGGCAAGAAGTACAAAATCATCACCAATGAAACCAAGGGCTATTTGCAGGGCATGTACGGCAAGGCGCTGGGCGAGATCAGCCAGAGCGTGCGCGCACTGGCGCTGGGCGATGAGGAACCGATCAATGTGCGTCCGGCCGATCTGATTCCGGATGAGCTCGATGCGCTGACCCGCGAAATCGGTGATAAAGCCAAGTCGGTGGAAGATGTGCTGTCCTACGCCATGTTCCCGGCCATCGCGCTGGAGTTTTTCTCCGAACGCGAAACCGGTCAATTCACCGTCGAGCCACTGGAAGCGCCGACCGATACCCAGGAGACACACGCGGCCACACCGGGACTGGCGCCAACCGAGTTCAATATCACCATCCACGGCGAGCAATATCACATCAAAATCGACGGTTCCGGCCACAAGAGCGAGGAAATCCGTCCCTTCTTTGTCAAAGTGGATAATGTACTCGAAGAAGTATTTGTCGAAACACTGACCGAAGTGGTGCCGACCGCCGATGGCAAGATCGACGCCAAACGCGCCTCCAAGGGTTCGAAACGGCCCAGAGCCACCAGGGACAGCGATGTGACTACGCCGATGCCGGGACGCGTGGTGGCGGTCAATGTCGCCGTTGGCGATCAGATCGAGGCAGGCCAGACGGTGCTGACGGTTGAAGCGATGAAGATGGAAAACCCGGTGCATGCGCCGGAATCCGGCACCGTGAAAGCCGTCTATGTGGTTGAAGGCGATACGGTGAATCCGGATGAGTG
>CAZXAI010000226.1:0-2797 GCA_964638265.1 uncultured Zetaproteobacteria bacterium | reverse complement strand
CAGGTGCCGGCCTCGGCGGAAATCGTGCTCGAAGGCCATGTATCGCTGAATGAATATGCCGAGGAAGGCCCGTTCGGCGACCACACCGGCTATTACAACGAGACGGAAATGTTCCCCGTATTTACGGTGGAAACCATGTGCATGCGTGCAGATGCCATCTACCACTCCACCCATACCGGCAAGCCGCCGGATGAGCCGGCCGTGCTGGGGCTGGCCTTTAATGAAGTATTCGTGCCGATTCTACAAAAGCAGTTTCCGGAGATTGTCGATTTCTATCTGCCCATGGAAGGCTGCTCGTATCGCGTCGCCGTGGTATCGATTCGCAAGGCTTATGCCGGCCATGCCAAGCGGGTGATGTTCGGTATCTGGTCGTATTTGCGCCAGTTTATGTACACCAAATATATTATCGTGGTGGATGACGATATTGATTGCCGGGACTGGAAAGAAGTTATCTGGGCGATTTCCACCCGTTGTGATCCGGCTCGTGACTTTACCATGGCGGAAAGCACCCCGATTGATTATCTGGATTTTGCCTCGCCGGTGGCCGGTTTGGGTTCCAAGGTCGGCATGGATGCCACCAATAAATGGGCCGGTGAAACCGACCGCGAATGGGGACGCCCGATTAGTATGGATGCAGCCGTGATAGCGCGTGTTGACGCCATCTGGCAGGAGCTCGGCTTATGAGTCTGGCCGCCGTTCAAGCAGGTCATGTCTAAGCAGTTACGCATCATTCTACTGTTGGTTCTGCTGGCTGTGATCGGCGCATTGTATATATTGATGACTGCGCCGGATTACGGCGACACCAATGCCGACGGCTTGAAGCTCGGTCAGGCCGCAGCGCAGCAGGGCGATTTTGATGCGGCGGCCAAATGGTTTCGCCTGGCTGCCAAAAAAGGCGATAAACAGGCGCAATATCTGTTTGCCATGCTCTATCGGGATGGCAAGGGCGTGGATCGGGATGACATACAGGCCGTACGCTGGCTCAAACTGGCCGCAGCCCAGCACTATAGTGAAGCGCAATATCAACTGGGCAGCATGCTGGAGCATGGCCGGGGCGTGGATGCGCCGGATATCGCTGCTGCCCTGTCATGGTACCGGCAGGCGGCCAAAGCCGGCCATGCCGGCGCGCAGTTGCATATGGCGATCATGTATGCGCAGGGCATCGGGGTGAAAAAGAGCGATGCGCAGGCGCTGGACTGGGCCTTCAAAGCCTCGGCATCCGGCAATAGCGAAGCCAAATCATATGTGCAGCAATTATTGAGCCGGATCAATGTCAACGCATCCGCCGGCGATCCGGCCGCCCAGTTTGTATTGGCCCGCCTGTATGAGCGGGGGCAGGGGCTGCATGCCGACATCAATAAAGCCGAGCAGTGGTTGCGGCAAAGTGCAGCCAGCGGCAATGCGGACGCGCAGTTTCATCTGGCCGAACTGTTATTGCACAGAAACAACCCGCAGTTATTGCAGCAGGCGGCAGGCTTATATCTGCGAGCTGCCCGACAGGGGCAGATGCAAGCCGCCGCAAGAATCGGTGCGATGTATGCAACCGGACAAGGGGTGGCGCGCAACAGGGACGAGGCCATTCACTGGCTGGAACAGGCCTCGAAAAGCGGCCAAAGCACGGCCCAAACCAATCTGGCCATCTTGCTGGCTGCTGCGCAACAGGATAAACAGGCCGTCGCCTGGCTGCGCAAGGCGGCTCAAAGCGGCGAGTCCGATGCGCAGAATAATCTGGCCGTCATGCTGGCGCTGGGTCGGGGCGTCAAACAGGACATGCGCGCAGCACTGAAATGGCTGCAGCAGGCGGCAGCAGCGGATGCGCTGGCTCAGTATAATCTGGGGCTGCTGTATGTGCGCGGCACAGGCATGTTGCAACATGAACAAAGCGCTGCCGACTGGCTGGAAAAAGCGCAAGCCGGCGGCGATATTCCGGCCCGGCTGTTGCTGGGGCTGTTGTACGATTTGGGTCGTGGCGTGATCGCCAATGCAGAAACAGCAAAACACTGGTACGGGCTGGCAGCGGAAGCGGGCAATGCCGATGCCATATATAATTTGGCCGCCCTGTATTATCGCAAAGGCGATTTCAATAAAGCCCTGGGTTTGTTCGAACGCGCGGCCCGCGCCGGCGATGTGGACGCGCAAACGACTGTCGCCTCCATGTACCAGCTGGGCCAGGGCGCTGATGTTGATATGCAAACAGCGGTGCAATGGTACAAACAGGCAGCCGGGCACGGCTATGCCCCGGCCCAGTTCAATCTGGCCAACCTGTACCGCAAAGGCGATGGTCTGGAACAACAGGACAAGACGGCCTTTTCCTGGTATCTGAAAGCAGCCCGCCAGGGTTTTGCCCCGGCTCAAAATGCGCTGGCCTATATGTATGCTCAGGGGCGCGGTGTCGCAACAGACAGGGAGCAGGCCTTTGCGTGGCTGCAAAAAGCCGCCGATCAGGGCCTGACGATTGCCGAAAATAACCTGTCCCTGCTCAAGCAAAAACAGAGTGGCTTTACGCTGACCAGTCTGGTGGTGGCAATGAAGACGCGAGCCGGCATGTTAACGGAAAAACCACTGAATATGGCTCACAGGCTACAATTACACCTCACACCCACATTGCATAGGCCGCGTCCATAGTACCATAGACTCAGGCACACTGCGCCGCTATGGTTCGCCGCGTTTTGGGTGCCCACGGTATTTCGATAGATGATCGGCCACGGGTGAAACGGGAAGTTCGGTGCGGATTTGATGGCTATCATCATCCAATGCCGGCGCAGCCCCCGCTACTGTAGGCCTGACGACGCTGTTT
>CAZXAI010000225.1:0-2848 GCA_964638265.1 uncultured Zetaproteobacteria bacterium | reverse complement strand
GCTTTACGAATTGCAGTACGAAATTCAACACGACGACCGATGCATCCTGAATATCAGTATCAAGGATATCCTGGCACAGAATATCCACAGCTGCGCCTTTGAGGCTGTGTTTGCAGCGCTCCACCATGGCTGGAGAATTATCTACGCCGATAATAGCGCACTGCTGGCCGGCTGCGCCCCGGCTCAGCGCCATCGTTGCCGCGCCCAGCGAACAACCCAGATCATACAGGCGGCTGCCGCTCTGCGCATATTCGTGAGCCAGCAATTCCACCATCTGTAAGGTTTGAGCATAGCCCGGCACCGAGCGTTTGATCATGTCTGCAAACACTCGCGCTACCGTGTCGTCAAAGACAAAGCCGTTGCTGTGAATATCCGAATGATAAATCGAGTCGCGATGCATGGGCGCAGCCTGATGTATGCGTGGTTGATTATAAACAGGCTGACATCAGGGGCACAACGGCGCGATAATGTTCAGGGCATCGCGGGTGGCCAGCCATCCGGCCCCCAGATTGGTGGTGGTGCGGGTGATGAATACCAGCAGGTAATCCGGTTTGTCCGTGACAATGGACATAAAGTGATATGTGCCATCGGATGTCATTTGAATTTCCTTGATATGGTATTTCATCTCATCGCCGCGCTGGGCCGCCATCATGGTTTCTACAGCGGTAATGGTCTTGCCGCGAAACATATCGACCGAAGCTGCCCCGACAGCATCGACATAGGATTGGGTGAAGTAGGGGATATTGTGATATGCGCCGACAATCAGGCCGCTCTCCAGATCAATGACCGCAGCGGCAAGCGCACCATCCACGTCATTGACCAGTTGTTCCAAAGCATTGTTCATCTGCGCCTCCCCCCCGTCTGTGCTATCTGTCCTGAGCTTCCTGAATCACCCGGTTGACCAGTTCCTCCAGCAGTGCGGGCTTTCTGGCCGCAGCCGGTTTGGCCGCTTCAGCCTGCTGTTCTTGCCGGTTTGATTGAGTCATCAGGTCAATAATGATTTCGACTTCTTTTCTGGCATGCCCGAGCAACATGCCCAGTTTGAGTTGCCTGCTACCCATCAGCACCAGCAACATATCGTGACCGGCATGAATCAGTGCAATGGTCTGGTTCCTAGACTGGGTCACGACCTGAATACAGCTGTCATCATCGCCCTGCACAGCCAGCGCATCGCCCAGTGACAGCATGGATGAACACATGGCCGAAATGGCATCGGTCTCAATGTCCGCATTGGTGGCACAGGCCACCGGCAGTCCGTCCACGCTGCATAGCAGGGCGGCATTCAGGTTGGCTTCTCTGGACAGCAGCTGCTCCAGTTCCTGTTTGCAGGCTTGCTTGTAATTATTTACCATGGTACCTCGAATCGTGATGACCAAGCAGCGTGTTCGATACGCATTTTACACACGCTCTGATCAGTTTTTGCACGCCATTGGGTACTTTATTGCATAAAATAGCCAGATAAATCGGTTCTCCACCGATATTGGCTTCATGCATGATCAGCATTTGCCCGCCCTTGAGTACCAGCGCATTGCAGATCATTTTTTTTAAATCGCCGCAAGCGACCATGTGCCGAGCCGTTTCCATGGCCGAAGATACATACGAGGCAAAATCTTCGTCCGGCGCTGCTCCGGCATCAGCCATGGCCAGACCCTCTTCATTGGATACAAGAATGAAGACAAGGTCCATGTCCTGGCGCAGGCATTCTAGGTCATCGTGCAGTGAAATATGCTACTCTCCTGTAAAATAATGCAAAAACATTTATTTTTTGTCCTGATCTGCAAAACCAAAACGGCGGATTTTTGTGGCGCGTCTGGCATCATCGTAGGTGATTTCCACGCCACGGTTATGCAACTCGCCGCTATCCTTATCTTCAAACGATTCAATATAGGTGACGCGGTTGGGATGCAAGGTGCTGTGTAGAGCCGGCGAACCCAGCGTTTGCTCGATGGTGAATTTGGTCTGGCCTACCTGGATCAGGCCAATTTCATTGGCATCGAGGCGGTTGCCCTGATGAATGGGCTCGCGCAGGCAGCCGGTCAGCAGGATTGTCAGCAGGGCGGCATATACAATGATCTGTCGCATCAAACTGTCTCCGCCGGGCCGCGATGACCGTGCTCCAGTAGCGATATATAATCCGTCATACCCTTCTCCAGTGTCCATTCCGGTTGCCAGTTCAACAGTTGCTGGCTCAGTGACAGATCCGCTTGCGTGTGATTCTGGTAGAACGGGAACGGGTTATCAAAATATTCAATCTCCAGCTCCATATCCAATGCCTGCGCCAGTATGCTGACAATATCATTGAATGATCGCGCCAGCCCGGATCCGACATTACAGATGCCTGAACGCGGCGCATCGAGTGCGGCCAGATTGGCGCCGATAATATCGCGGATATAGACAAAATCGCGTTGCTGTTCGCCATGTTTAAACAGGCGCGGCTGTTGGCCTGCTTTGACCTGCTCATAGAGCTGTAGCATCATCGATGCGGTCTTGTTGCCGGTTTTTTCGTTTTTATGGGTTTCGCCCGGCCCGTACGCATTGAAATAACGCAGCCCGATAATCGGGGCGCGTTGGCTGTCATAGCGGCGGGCGGCGATACGATCCATAGCCAGCTTGGAAAAGCCGTAAATGTTTTCCGGTTCTTCGCCTGCGCCTACGCGATTGGGAGGCGGGGAATTACCATAGGTGCCGGCGGATGATGCGTAAATCATGCGTGTACCCGAAGCCTGGCAGGCATCCAGCAGATCCGCGAAGGCATTGGTATTGACCTCGATCATCAGGCGCTGATCCATCACGGTGGTATCGGTAATGGCGGCCTCATGGAAGATGGCGGCGAAAGCGCCGTCGGCGA
>CAZXAI010000224.1:0-2873 GCA_964638265.1 uncultured Zetaproteobacteria bacterium | reverse complement strand
ATCAGCAGCATTGCTGTTCGCCGGTTGTTCCAAAAAAGTAGAAGTAACCCCGGATTCATCTGCCAATAAACCTGTTGCCACTGCGCATCAGCAAACGGTTACGCCGGTAACAAGGGGTGCAGGCGCAGCCGAAAAACCATCCGCCAGTGCCGTTTACTTTGCGTTTGACCGCTCGGATCTGGATGCCGCAGCCCGTGGCACGCTGGATGGCTATGCCGCCTGGCTGAATGCCAACCGCAGTATCAATATTACCATTGAAGGCAATTGTGATGAACGCGGCAGTCGTGAGTATAACCTGGCTCTGGGACAGCGTCGCGCTGACAGTGTGCGTAATTTCCTGAGTTCCCTGGGCGTCAGCGCCAGCCGCATTGATACGGTGTCGTTTGGTGAAGAGCGTCCTGTTTGTAAGGGTTCAGGCGAAGCGTGCTGGGCGCAGAATCGTCGCGGTGACATTGTCACCCGCTAGGCGTAATCTCGTGAAAGCTATAAGGCGGCCACTGGTTCAACCGGTGGCCGTCATTTTCTTGTGTGCGCTGACACTAAGCGCCTGCGCCAGCGATGATAAGAAAATCAGTCTGGAGCAGGTCTGGAGTCAGGATAAACAGCAAATCAATGCATCTCTGGCGCAGCTGCGTGATCATCAGAGGCAATCGGATCTGACGCTGCAGGCACAGGCAACTGCATACGTCGATATGCAGAAACATATTGATGCGCTGGAAAAACAGAGTCAGGCTCAACAGGCTCAAATCAATGCAATTTCCAGCCGGATGGAACGCCTGCATAAACAGAAGGCGAGCAAACCCGCAAAGCCTGCCCGGACAGCATCCGCCAAAGCTGAGCCGAAGCAGCGTACTACGCCAAGGAAAGCGCTGCCGCCTGCGGCGCATGTCGCTGCCGCTGTCCCCAAGGTGGATAAGGTCGCCATGGCCGAAGCCGAGAAAAATGCCTATACCTCCGCCTACCTGGCCCTCAAAAGTGGTCGTTATGATGAAGCGGCCAGCGGTTTTAACAAACAGCTGGATCTGTATCCGAATGGCGAATATGCCGATCAGGCCTGGTACTGGCTGGGTGAAACCCGCTTTGCACAAAATGCCAGCGACAGGGCGCTGAATGCATTCAAATATGTGGCCGATCATTATCCCAACAGCGTCAAACATGCAGCGGCGCTGTTTAAGCTGGGGCAGATCGCAGCATCGCGGAATGATTATCAACAGTCCGCTGCGTATTATAAACGCCTGATTCGGGATCACCCCGATTCATCCCTGGCAGAGCAGGCGCGTGAGGCGCTGAGCCGGACGCAAAACGGCGCCAAAGCAACGCCGGAGCACTAATATCACTGCTTCCCGGCATCGTCTGCGCATCTATGAAATGTATGACAGTATCCAGGGTGAAAGCACGCTGGCCGGTATGCCATGCACGCTGGTGCGGCTGGCCGGTTGCCCGTTACGTTGCCATTATTGCGATACGCCACAGGCCATTCCAACCGATAGCGGTCAGTGGATGGCTGTGGAAGATATTGTCGGCAAGGTAGCCGTATCCCATCGGCCGCTGGTGCTGGTCACGGGCGGCGAGCCCTTGGCGCAGCGCTATACGATTGAATTGTTGGCGGCGTTGTCCGAACTGGATTGCATGGTTCAGCTGGAGACCGCCGGAGCGTATTCAGTGCAGGGCGTTCCTGCCGGGATTCGCCGTATTGTTGATGTCAAAACGCCGGGCAGCGGTGAAGTCGAACGCAACTGCATGCAAAACCTGGATCTGCTGAGTGCCGGCGATGAAATCAAATTCGTACTGACAGGTCGGGATGATTACGAGTGGGCGCGTGAATTTATTCAACAGCATCACCTGGGCGTCGGCGATGTCCCGGTCTTGTTTTCACCGGCATGGGGTGATGTCGCGGCCCGTGATTTGTGCGCATGGGTATTGCAGGATCATCTGCCGGTTCGGGTGCAGGTGCAGATGCATAAAACCATTTGGGGGCCGGAGGCTGAGGGCGTATGAATAAACAAACCCGGGCAGTTGTATTATTATCCGGAGGTCTGGATTCCAGCACTGCCTTGGCCTGGGCGATCAAAAAACAGGGGTGGATGTGTCATACCGTCGCCTTTGATTACGGCCAGCGCCACCGTATCGAACTGGAGGCCTCGGCGAACGTATCTGCATCAATGGGGGTTTCCGATCACCGCATCATCCGGGTGGACTTGCGAGCCATCGGGCATTCCGCCCTGACTGCCGATATTCCCGTCCCCAAGGATGACGCAGAACACGCAGGTATCCCGAATACTTATGTGCCGGCCCGCAATCTGGTGTTTTTATCGCTGGCGGCTGCTTTGGCTGAAACCGTGGCGGCCACGCGCCTGGTGATTGGCGCCAATGTAGTGGATTACTCCGGTTATCCGGACTGTCGGCCCGAGTTTCTCGATTCCTTTGTGCAGACTGCTCTGCTCGGCACCAAAGCCGGCAGCGAGGGCAGGGGACTGGAAGTCGCCGCGCCGTTAATCCGGCTGGATAAGTCTGAAATTATTGCGCTCGGGCTGGAGTTGGGCGTGGATTATGCACTGACGCGTTCCTGTTACGACCCATTGCCCAATGGTTCGCCCTGTGGTCATTGCGATTCCTGTTTTTATCGACGCCGTGGTTTTGCCGATATCGGCAAACGTGATCCGCTCCCGTATCCGGGAAATGAGCGCGGAATTGCCAGTTGAAACGGTATTTTAAGCAAAAAACGGGCACTGTTGCACGGGGTCTATTCGACCTTGGAAGTTGACAGGTGCTGCTCTAGAGTGCCGCTCCCGCAGTGGAGTGCTGCGTAGTGATTAACATGAAATAAACAACGCGCCTGCATGACTTTTTCCACGCCATGATAAAATTTCATA
>CAZXAI010000223.1:0-2876 GCA_964638265.1 uncultured Zetaproteobacteria bacterium | reverse complement strand
CTAGGCTTGGGCTATGACGAACTCAGTTGACCTCTCCACTTCATTTGCCGGCCTCTCGCTGCAGACCCCGCTGGTATTGCTCTCCGGCTGTGTCGGTTTTGGCGATGAATACACCCGCATCGAAGGCTGGGATAATGGCGATATCGGCGCGGTGATTCTCAAGGGGACGACGCTGGAAGCGCGCATGGGCAATGCCCCGCACCGGGTGTATGAAACACCGTCCGGCATGCTCAATGCCATCGGCTTGCAGAATCCGGGCGCACGCTATGTGGTCGATCATATCCTGCCCGATCTGCCGCATGGCGAAACCCAGTTCTGGGCCAATGCCAACGGCACCAGCCCGGAAGAATACGCCGAGGTAGCGCGGATTTTTGACGACTCGCCGGTCACGGCCATTGAAATCAATATCTCCTGCCCGAATGTGAAAGAGGGCGGCGTGCATTTCGGCAATGACCCGGCTATGGCCGCGCGCGTGGTCGAGGCCATGCGCCCGATGACAAGCAAGCCGTTAATCACCAAACTCTCCCCCAACAGCGCCGATATCGCCGACACCGCCCGCCATGTCATTGAGGCCGGCACAGATGGATTATCGGTGATCAATACGCTGGTCGGCATGGCGGTGGATACCGAAAGCCGCAGACCGGTGATTGATAATATTTCCGGCGGTCTGTCGGGGCCGGCGATTAAACCGGTGGCGCTGTGGAAAATTCACCAGACCCGCGCCGTCGCTGCCGCTCACAATATCCCGATTCTTGGTCAGGGCGGCATCACGTCGGCCAAAGATGCCATTGAATTCGCCATCGTCGGCGCCGATGCTATCGGGCTGGGCACCGGCCTGTTTTATGAGCCGCTGATGTGCAAAACACTGTTGCATGAGATGCGCAGCTATCTTTCACGCCATGATTTCAACCGTTATGATAAACTGGTAGGAACGCTTGTTACAGCGGATTAGTTTGCTCCTGATATGGCTGCTGCTCGCTGCCACTGGCGCACAGGCAGGCACATTCTCGGTCATCGGACAATCGCGCTGGGTCAGCGCAGCCTATATATTCGACGGCGATACCTTCCGCACCGGCAGCGGCGAGCGCATCCGTTTATTGGGCATCAATACGCCGGAAGTGGCACATAACGCCCAGGCGGAACAGCCCTATGCCAGCGCTGCCAAGCGGCGTTTGGCGCAGCTGATTCTGGGCAAATCCGTGCGCCTGAGCATGGACAGGGAAAAACGCGACAAGTACGGGCGCACGCTGGCCCAGGTCTATTTGCGCGACGGGCGCTGGGTGAACAATATGCTGGTGGCCGAGGGACTGGCGCATGTTTATACCTTTGCGCCGAATTTCTATTGGGCCGATGCCCTGCTGCGAACGGAAAAAACAGCCCGCATCAATATGCGCGGCTTGTGGAAATCATCCCGATTTCGCATCCTGAACGCCTCGGCGGTGTCCGCCCGTAATATTGGCCAGTTCCGGCTGCTGCGCGGTTATGTCGATGCGGTACAAGGCTGGCGCTTCCGGCTGGACAACACACTCTCCATCAGCGTGCCGCGCAAATCGCGCCAGTGGTTCACACCGGCTGATCTGCCGCATAACGGGCAGAAAATCATCGTGCGCGGCGTGATTCGCGTCTCATCTACCGGGCATCGCTATCTGGCCCTGCACTCGCCGTTTGATCTGCGCTAACGCGCATGGACTGCTCCCGCTGCGTGGTAGACACAGCACCGCAGGGCGGACAACATCATACCGGCGCGTTGCTTGTTTCATGTTCACTGATATGAAATCATTGCCGGATATGAATATGCATCGCCTGATTCTGTGCCTGTGTATCCTTGCCCCGTCAGTGCTGGGGCTGTCCGCCTGCGCCACCAACCCGGCCACCAAATCATCCGATTTCGTTATGATCAGCGAAGATCAGGAACTGGCGCTGGGCCAAAAAGCGGCAGCGCAAGTCGCAACATCGCTGCCTCTGATGGATGAACACGATCCGCTGGTACGTTATGTCGATAGCGTCGGTCAGAAGGTCGCCAATGTATCGGATCGCCCCAATCTGTTTTACCGCTTTCATGTGGTGGACAATGCCGATATCAATGCCTTCGCCCTGCCCGGCGGCTATATCTATATCAACCGGGGTCTGCTCATTCACATGAACAGCGAAGCCGAACTGGCTGCCGTGCTCGGCCATGAAATCGGCCATGTCACCGCCCGCCATGCCGTCAAACAATATTCCAAGATGCAGGCTTATCGGATGGGCACCATGGTCGCTTCGATCTTTTTACCCATTCCACAGGGCGCGGGCATGCTATCGGATCTGATCGCCATGGCAGTCATCCGGGGTTACGGACGCGATGCCGAATTGCAGGCCGATGAACTGTCCATCCGCTATATCACCCGCGCCGGTTACGACCCGCATGCCACCATCGGTATTCTCAAAACATTAAAACGCCTCGAAGATATTGATACGCGCACAAAAAAAGATGCCGGCGACAAGGTGGAAAAATATCACGGTGCCTTTTCCACCCATCCTGATACGGAAAAACGCATTAAAGATGCTGTCGCTGAAGCCGCTCTGACGCAGCAAACGACCGGCATCCGCAATCGCGGCGCCTTGCTGGCTGCGCTGGATGGCTACCCCTATGGCGACAGTCCGGATCAGGGCGCGGTGGTGGGTCGGCGTTTTCTGCACCCCAAACTGGGCATCCAGCTCACCTTCCCGGAAGATTGGGTAATCACCAACACCCCTACGACGCTACAGGCCCGCCTGCGCCGGAAAGACGTCTATTTTCAACTCCAGCTCAAGGATCTGAGAAAACGCCAGTCCGCTGCGGAAGTCTTGCAAAGTATCTTCCCCAAACGCCATACCAATATGCTGGCTGGCGGCAA
>CAZXAI010000222.1:0-2878 GCA_964638265.1 uncultured Zetaproteobacteria bacterium | reverse complement strand
GTTGCCGCATTCGATGCCTTGACTATTGTACGCAATACCTTGTTGCTTGCCACAGGATTGGCGTTTGGGGTTGTTCTTGTCTGCTAATCGCATCACGATGCAATCGCCATCAGTCGATCACTTACCTGACCACTGGCCACACGGCGGTGGCGTGGACGCTGCGGCTCAAGCCTGGCAATGCGACGTGTCCGAAGTACTGGATCTGTCCACCGGCCTGCATCCGGCCGGTGCGCCTGTGTGGCTCGGCGACTGGATGCAAGCGCACGCATCGCTGGTTAGCCATTATCCGGATACGCATGGTGAACCGGCGCGTGCTGCATTGGCAAAAGAGTTTGCTGTTCAGCCTGAAAATATACTGATTACGGCGGGGGCGCAGGCTAGCATCGAAGTGATTTTTCCAGCCATGGGCTGGCAATCAATGGCGATTCAAATCCCCTGCTACAATGAACCCATCCGCTGCGCCAAACGCGCGGGCTGTCAGGTTCTGGCTTATGAAATGGGCCGTCCGCCCAATGCCGAAATGCTATGGCTGACCAGCCCCTCCAATCCAGCCGGTGAGAATGCATGGCCGCAACCTGACGCCGCGCACCTCACCCCTAACATGGTGTGCCTCGATGAATCATACATGCCATTTGCACAGCGCCGCATGCTGGGCTTGCCAGCCGATGTGATTCGCATCGGTTCACTGACCAAAACGTTCTGCATTCCGGGTCTGCGGCTGGGCTACGTGGTTGCCGATACCGCAATCATCCGACAACTCAACGACTGGCTGCCGCCGTGGCCTGCTTCGACGCTGGCCCTGCACCTGCTGCCAAAATTGCTCCCCGAAGCGGATTGTCGCGATAAACAGATCATTGTCGCACGCGAGCGCCTGACCACGCTGCTTGAAACTGCCGGCTGGCAGGTGCAGCCATCGCAAGCATCCTTCATCATGGCAAAACCCGGGCATGCCATGCCTGATTTCGCCGAACAGCGCATTCTGGTGCGCCAGTTCCCGGAATGGCCGCAGCTGGCCGGGTGGGTGCGGTTTGGGTTTCCGGGCGATGAACCGGACTGGCAAAGGTTGCAGGATACAATCACACTTCAGGGCATAAAGGAGACATGCGATGTTTGATCATTTAGATGAGCCACCGGCGGAATTTTTTGATGCATATATGGATATGCTACGCGAGAGTTTAGGCTTTCTGATCAATGTTGAACCGGATGCACAGCAGTTTATTGATATGTATACCCGTCTTGCATCGACCGGTTATTTTGACATGTTCAACTATGTTCAGGTGGATAGCCCGGATGAAAAGCGCAATCTGGCGCGCATGTTCGCCATCCAAATCTGGAACAATACGCCCTTGCCATCCAACCGCTATCGCCCCCGGCCACTGTCCAAACCCCGGAGAAATCAGCCATGTTTCTGCGGTTCCGGTAAAAAATACAAACAATGCTGTATGTATCTGGATACCGGTGATGTGCCGGTTATGCACCCTGATTTGATGACGCAACAGCTGCTATCCGTGATCTCCAAAACCGAGCTGAAGCAGGTCTGGCAGCATTTGCCGCACCCGCTACTGGGCTTTATTGCCGGAGAATGGGCCAAAGAGAGTGAGGAGATGGCCGAGCGCGCCCTGCTGATGCTCGATCCGATTTTCAAGCAGCCGGATGCGAAACTCGATCACCGCGATGAGCTGGCTTTTGATGCGCTGGCCGAGTTGTGCATCCTGCTCGATAAACCGCGTAAAAAGACCACGCTGGTGAAACGCATCATGCAACACCCCGACAAGCGCCTGCAGACCGCAGCCCTGCATCGTTACTGCTGCATACTGGGTGATCAGGGTAAAGGTGATGAGGCATGGGCGTATTTCCAGAAGGCGCAGCGGCTGGATCCCGATGACCCGTCCCTGAGTCATCTGGAAATCCTGCTGCTGATGCAACAGGGTAAAATCGAGCAGATGCAGCAGCGCGGCGGATACTGGATCAGGCGGCTGGGTCATATGAACCGTGACGGTGAACTCGATGATTTGATTGCTGTGATTAAAGAGATGATTTCGGATACGCCGACAGCCATGGGCAATCTGATTGAACATGATACGCCCGGTGCAGCACGCTTGATCGCCTGGCTCAAGGCCGCCTGCCAGTCACCGCCGCCGTTGTTAAACAAGATACAGGTTTATGATGATGCCAGCGTCATCGAGCCCAAAAACAAACGCGCTGCGGTTCTGGAGCGCGACTGGCTGGAATTGCTCATGTATTGCGATGATCCATGGGAGAATCCCGATGCATGGCTGGAAGAACTGGAAGAACACCCGGAATTGGCCGGTAGCAGCAATGTGCTGGATGATCTGATTCAGATGGTGCGCGAACTCGATACACCCAACCCCATGCTCACCTTCGAGCCCTTGCTCATGCTGACCACATTTCAGGCCAAACGCTTGCTGCCAGAGCAGCCGGAAGCGCCGCTGGAATGGGGCTTCATACAAAACCGGCCTGCGCTGCGGATGCTGGGTTTTATCATCGATCATTTGGTACAAATGGATGATCAACAGACGGCATTGGAAATGATGGAGTGGGCCTTGCGACTGAATCCGAACGATAATCAGGGTTTCCGCAGTGAAGTGGTCAATGCCTATTTGCGCCTGAATCGCAATGATGACGCAATCGCCTTGTGCGCACATTATCCCGAAGATTTTGATGTCAGCATCTGCTTCGGGCGCGCTTTGGCGCTGTTCCGGCAAGGCAAACGCCCGCAGGCCGATACGCATTTGAAATCTGCCATCAGAAAATTCCCCAAGGTGCCCAATGCCATCACGCGTAAAACCATGAAGGAACCAAAGAACCTGGAGCCGGGGCTGGTGACGTGCGGCGGCGATGATGAAGCATGGTATTA
>CAZXAI010000221.1:0-2899 GCA_964638265.1 uncultured Zetaproteobacteria bacterium | reverse complement strand
CGATGCCCGGCGATGTTTCACCCAATGGCGCAATACCCAGCCGATGCATCGCAAACGCCCGGAACGGACAGGCCGACTGATTGCGCAGAATCGACGTGCCGCCGCGCACCTGCGCAGCGGGGCTCAACGGCACGGGGGACACATCGTCAAAGACTTCCATCGGCAGTTTCAGCATATGTTCCATTACCATATCACCAGACTGAATCTCAGCATCGGCCACAAAAGACGATGGCATCAGCTCCCTGTCATCGCGCTGTCTGGCACAGCTTATTTCAATACGAGGCGCGGATTGCAGCACGGCATCCCACAGCCGTTGGGCCGATGCATAGGCCAGCGTCCCGTTACTCATCGGCAGCGCATATTTCTTCTGCACGCTGGCTGGCAATAGCGGACATGGCCGCGCCGGTGGCGGAAATGCCTCTTCATCCATGCCCATCACAAACAGATAATCCCATTGCACGCCGCTGAGTTGCGATAACGGCAGCACCGTCACATTGGCATATTGGGCCAGATCCGGAAACGGACATGCCGAACAGCCTGTACGCAGCAGACACAGGAACTGCATCCATGTCAACTCTCCTGATGAGGTTTCAGCCAGCGCATCCACCGCCACCAGCGAGGTCAACACATCGCGAAAGGCATTCATCTGTCGGATTTCGTGATTACTGCGCTGTATCCCCTTATCCGAGCCGATGTTTTCTGAATCCAGCCGTACCAGGCCGGTATGTTTGAGCAATTCATGCACCGATTTCACCCAGTCACTGGCCGAGCGTTTGTGTCTGCTCCAGCCAGCCATGGCCGTGAGCACCGACAACAGCTCCGGCATGGCCTGTACATCCGCCGTATTGAGCAGCCCCTTGAAGGTCAAACGGTGACGATTGCGCTGTCTGAATCGCGCATCGAGTCTGGCGCGATCAAAGCGCTCCGCCTCATAGCCCTTCAACCAGGGTGAAAACAACAGGGTAGAGAATTCATCAAATGACAGTGAAAATGCGCCAGCCAAAGCCAGCACATGCAGCACGCTTCGAATCATCGGACGCTCCGCCAGCGGTTCCCCGTCCATCACAACCGCCTGCATGGCATGAGCCGGTTCATAGCGCAATTCCGGCATCAGCACATCATTCAAGCAGCGTTTCAGCGCCGGCACATCATGCACCGCATCCGTGGTCGCAATGGCCAGGCGTAACGCTGGTGTATCGCCCAGCAGCGCCTTGATACGCGCCGCGACATGCCTGCATTCGGTCTGCACATCGTTACAGACGCACAAGGAATATTCCGCAGGCATGGCCTGAGTCTGCACCCGGGCCAGGTTCAGCCCGCAGTCCTGCAATGCAATCAGCAGGGCTTGCTGCATCGGCGTCAAATCATCAAACCCGGCCAGCAGTATGGATGCAGGTTTATCGAGCACTGCGATATGCGCCAGCAGCTGCGAAGCCGTATCTGCGGCCAGCATGCGCCCGGCCAGTTCACCGACGCCCAGTTTGTTATGCACTGTCCCGATCCAGCGCAACAGCGCTTCGGCCTCTGCGCCGGCACCTGCCAACGCCGCGTGATCAATACGATATTCCTGCATCAGTGCATAGGCATGGCAGGCATGCCCCGCCAAACCGCGCGCCGATGCAGCAGACTGGCCGGATTCGCCGGATGATTTCAGATCCGCCCGAATCACCTGCTCCCACAGCCAGTGTTCCTGTATCCGGTTCAGTGCCACCGGCATGGAGGCCGGCCCGGCGGCCAGTTCACGCAACCATGCCTGCCAGGTCAATACAGCCGGCGTTTCACAAACCGCATGGTCTGATGCTGAAATCAGCCGGCGTTTCCAGTCACTGGCCTGTTGCGGCGTGGACGTCAGCAGCAGCGCACCACAGCCCAGCTCAGCGGCAAGCGCCGAGGCATCCACAGATGGCAGTATCAAGGCATTACCGTTCATGGATCAAGCACAGCGGCCAACTGCACTTATTTTTTCTCCTGCCAGTCGCCAGTCACGATATTGCCGGATTGATCCATGTGGGCGGGTACATAGTGTTGCGCCCGGGTCTGCCCCTTCTGTTCCAGCTGCAAGAATACGGTCACCGCGCTGGCCAGACTGATTGCCACCACCAGTGCATAAAACCAGTTGGGGGCGCGCTGTTTATCGACCGGCGTAATATCAATGATTTCCGGCTCCGGTGTTTTTTCGCGCCGGTGTTTTGCCCGCAACAACAACAGCAACACCAGATTGCGCAACATAAACAACAGCAAGGCCGGACCGAAAAAAAAGAACAGCGCCACAAAAATACTACGGATCATAATTCAGATAGCTCCTTCATGCGCCGGGCATAGGCTTCCACATCCGGCTCACGACCGGCACGCTGGGCGTAATACACCGTTTCAGCCAGCACTTCGAGGATCCTGTGCAAGGCATCATGGCGATCCATCTGTTTCATCGTAATCATATGATCCAGCGCCTTGGCCATTTCGGGCGGATGTTTGGTGGCCGCCTGTTCCTCCAGCGCCAGGTGCAGGGACAGGTGCAGATACGGATTCATACCATCGTCCATGTCGAAATCCCGATCCAGAAAATCTTCCATATCATCGAAATAATGGTGATATTCCGGATGCATCTTAATCACGCGTGCAATACGCACCTCCAGCGCGCCCAGCGGCAGCCCCGCCTGCGCCTTGTGCCATGCATCCCAGAACACCTGCCGATGCGCCCGTAACTGTTCCCGGCTCGGCCCGTTTGATTCGCTCATATTGTACCTCGCTGGCCCACAGTATTTATGAACAGTCCGGGCTATAGCAAGACAAATTATTGCTTACGGATATCGGGCCTGAAATACGCGATTCGATGATTGCCCCAGTCGGCTACATAGACCTGTCCATCGTCACGCACAGCAACGCCGGTCGGGCCGGAGAA
>CAZXAI010000220.1:1634-2903 GCA_964638265.1 uncultured Zetaproteobacteria bacterium | reverse complement strand
CACCGGCATGCTCTGCCAGCGGCGGCGCAGTATCGCAGAAAATTATTCAGGCCGCACGCTTGAATCGTTATGACATAAGCAATCGGGACAAGGATCAACACATCCATTATGCTTTCGCCTATGCGTACCATAGATCGAATCGAACCGTTTCGTGTGATGCAGTTGCTGGAGCGCGCCAAGGTGCTGGAGGCGCAAGGGCGCAAAATCATTCATATGGAAATTGGCGAACCGGATTTTCCAACCCCGCCAGCGGTAATTAAAGCCGCACGCCGGCATCTGAAAGAGGGAGATAATTTTTATACGCCTTCCACCGGCAACCCGCAGCTGCAACAGGCGCTGAGCACATGGTACAAGCAGGAATATGGCGTCGACGTAGCAGCCGAACGCATCCTGATTACGCCGGGCACATCCGGTGCATTCAGCCTGATTTATGCTGCCCTGATTGATGCCGGTGAATCGGTACTGTTATCTGATCCGGGCTATCCGTGTCAGCGTAATTTTATCCGTCTGGCCGGCGGGGAGCCGATCAATATCCCGGTCGGGTCGGAAACACGTTATCATTTATCCGCCCAACTGATTGACCGGCACTGGCAACCCCATAGCCGGGCTGCCGTACTGATCAACCCGTCCAATCCGACCGGCACGCTGATAGATGATCAGGCCATGGCAGCCCTGGCCAAAACCTGTCGCGCCCATGATGGCTATTTGATTTCCGATGAAATTTATCATGGCCTGAGCTATGGCAAACGAGCGCGCTGCGCCCTGGAATTCGATGATAAGGCCATTATCGTCAATGGATTCTCCAAGCGCTGGGCCATGACCGGTTGGCGTATTGGCTGGATTATTGTGCCGGAAACCCTCATTGAGGCCTGTCGCCGGGTGATGCAGAATATCTTTATTGCCGCCCCGACCTTGTCCCAGCATGCCGCAATTACAGCGCTGCATGCAGATGATGCGGTGGAGCATATGCGTGCGGCCTACGATGAAAGGCGGCGTTATTTATTGAAAAAGCTGCCTGAACTCGGCTTTGATATTGTGGTCGAACCGCAGGGGGCATTTTATATCTATGCCAATGTCGCCAGGATTACATCGTATTCCAGAGCATTTTGCCATGATTTACTGGAGCAGGCCGGCGTCGCCATCACGCCGGGTGAAGATTTTGGCCTATTCCAGGCGGATCAACACGTGCGCTTTTCCTACGCCACCGGTTTGGATGATATTCAATTGGGCATCGAACGGATGCGTCATTTTCTACTCTAACGCGCATGG
>CAZXAI010000220.1:0-1534 GCA_964638265.1 uncultured Zetaproteobacteria bacterium | reverse complement strand
CTAACGCGCATGGACATTTTCCACCCCGAGGTATGAAACAGTCACAGCGTAGAAAATATCCATGCAAGCCGCGTTATTTGTTTCATGTTAAGCCGGCATATCCGGCACCAAACAGGAAAATCTTGAATCACAATGCGATAGATACCCTTACTCATCCTCACGGCATACCGTTACGTCGATCTCATCGCCACCATAGGTAATGCTAATCTGCATCGCACAGCAGCAGACCTGACAATCCTCAGTATAAGACGCAGCTTCGCCTGTGCGCTCAACTGTCAGCTCATTGCGTTCACCGCAATATGGACAACGCACCGTGATATATTCCAAAACATCCATGGTCGTACCTTAAGCAGAGCGTCATTATTTTAGCATAAATGGCAATATAGGTGTTTAGCCGATCAGTGAGACAGCCTCATCATCTTTTTTATGAATGCGACCAATTCTATATACCGTTTCACCTGCATTGGTCAGCACCACTGCTGCTTTGGCCGCTTCGGATTCGGACAGAATCGCGACAAAGCCGATACCCATATTAAAGGTACGATAGCGTTCATCGCGCGCCACATCGGCGAAAGACAGGAGATAGTCGAATACCGGCGGCACCGGCCATGCACTTACATCCACAGTCGCTGCCAGTCCTTCGGGCAGGATACGCTCGATGTTGTCGAACATGCCACCGCCGGTGATATGCGAATAGCCGTGTACTTCAACGCCAGCTTTGAGCATGGCTTTGACTGCCGGCACATATAAACGGGTAGGGGCCAGCACAGCATCCACAGCCCTGGAACCATCACGCAATGTATCATGTTCAATATCGGCAGCACCGACTTCAATCAGTTTACGGATCAGGGAGAAACCATTGGCGTGGGGGCCACTGGAGGCCATACCCAGCATCACATCGCCTGCGGCAATGGTGGAACCGTCAATCACCTTGGGCCGATCCACGACACCGACCGAAAAACCGCCGATATCGTAATGGCCAGGCGCGTACATGCCCGGCATTTCTGCTGTTTCACCACCGATCAACGAGCATTCGCAAATACGACAGGCTTCAGCAATACCTTCCACCACGCCGGCCAGCGTGGCTGCGTCCAACTGGCCGCTGGCCAGGTAATCGAGAAAGAATAAGGGTTCGGCTGCCTGGGCAGCCATATCATTAACGCACATGGCAACCGCATCAATCCCGGCCACATGCGGACGCCCGTGTTGCTGCAGCAATAACAGCTTGGTGCCCACCCCGTCTGTGGAAGAAACCAGCACCGGCTCTTGCATGGCTGAAAAATCCGCCTTGAACAGCGCACCGAAACCACCGAGTCCGCCAATCACTTCCGGACGGGTAGTGGATGCAACAGCATCCTTGATACGGCCAATAAAGGCATTGCCCGCATCGATATTCACGCCGGCATCGGCATAGGTCAGTGTTTGCTTATCGCTCACAATTACTCCCTGATTCTTGTTTAAACGTCGAGATTGCGTACTTTCAGGGCATTATCCTGAATAAATTTACGGCGCGGCTCCACTGCATCGCCCATCA
>CAZXAI010000219.1:0-2913 GCA_964638265.1 uncultured Zetaproteobacteria bacterium | reverse complement strand
AAGCGACGCTGGCGAATCACATAGCGATCCCGCTCGGACAGCGCCGACATAGCCTCCTCCAGCTGTTTACGGGCAAAATCCGCCCAGTCCTTTTCTTCCAGCTGCTGTTCGGGCGTATCGTCCGGCGCAGGCAGCTCCAGCACCTGACCTTCATCGCCATTATCCGAATCGATGGAAAAATCGCGCCGCAAAAATGATGAGGCGATAGCCTGATAGGATGCGCCGCTGGTGCCATGCTGTTCGGCCACCGCGTCGAGATTCCGGCCTTCGAGTGCGGCAATGGCGCATTCCGCCTTTTGCAGACCGGCGAAAATACGGCGCTGCAATTTATTGGTGCCCATTTTCACAATGCTCCAGGAGCGCAGGATAAAATCGTGAATCGAGGCGCGAATCCAGTATGAGGCATAGGTTTTCAACCTGAAGCCCCGATCCGGGTCAAAGCGTTTGACGGCATGCATCAGCCCCAGCGTGCCCTCCTGAATCAAATCGTCCTCGGGCAGGCCGAAATGGCGGTATTCACGCACAATCGCCGCCACACTGTGCAAATTGGCCGAAATCAATGCCTGCACTGCGCCGAGGTCGTAGTCATTCTTCCATTTGCGCGCCAGTGCATCCTCTTCTTCCCGCGAGAGTTGCGGAATCTTGCGCAGTTCCTGATAGAAGCGATCGAGGCTGGTCAGCGCCTTTAATGCGGTGGTTTTGCTCATATCACCCTCACTTGTGCTGACGCCGGCGTTCCAGCCGCACCCAGCGCGCCACATTGGCCTGATGATCGGCCAGCGTGGCGGCGAAGCGGTGACCGCCGGAACCATCCGCCACGAAATAGAGAAACGGTACATCCGCCGGCGCAGCCGCCGCCCGGAGCGAGGCAGCGCCCGGATTGCAAATTGGGGTCGGCGGCAAACCCTTGCGCGTATAAGTGCTCCAGGGCGTGTCGGTACTCAGGTCTTTTTTATGAATATTGCCGGAAAATGAGCCGGTGGTTCGCCAGATGCCGTAAATCACCGTCGGATCCATCTGTAACGGCATCCCCCGTTTCAAACGGTTGCGAATCACCGCCGCCACCAGCGGGCGCTCTTTGGCAAGCATGGTTTCTTTCTCAATAATGGAGGCTATCACGCGTATATGATGCTGCACCGGCGCAGATTCGGAGAGTTCAGCCAGGATGTGTTGCTGGGCATCGACCATCTCTTTCAGCATCCGCTGCATACGAACCGGTTTGGTATACTGATATGTTTCCGGCAACAAGCGCCCTTCCGCCTCGACCGGCAACAGTTTTTTTATGGCCGTCTGCCACTGCTGCTGATCCGTGCCGGTCCTGTCCGCCAGCAGATGAATCACTTCATCGGTTCTCAAACCTTCCGGCACCGTCACTTTAAAATGCATCACATCGCCGCGTTCCAGCCGCGCAATCACCTGCGCCATCGTGGCGGCTCGTTCAAAATGATACAAACCGCTGCGCAATTGCCCGCCTTTGCCATCGAGGCGCAAGATCAGGCGAAACACCAGCGGCGATTCAATCACATCGTGTTGCGCCAGCAAACGGGCTATTTTCATGGATGACGCCCCCCTGGGCACCATGATGTCCACCGCGTTTTGCGGCGCATGCAGCGCTGTACTGTGTGTATAGAACCAGCCCAACAGCGCCATCGCCGCCACTGCGCCGGCAGCCAGGGCAAGCAGCATCGCCTTTTTCACCATGTTTGTATATCCATCGGCACCCCATCTTCCATGCTCAAAGCATCCCGCAGTGCTGAGAGTGCGGCATGCTGCGTCTGCATGGCCGAGCAGCGTTCTACGCCCTCGACCCACGCCACCGGGCGAATAAACAGGCCGCTGCTACACACGGCCAGCGCTTCACAATCCTGCAACCAGTTCACCGGACAGGGGGCGACCCGGACCCAGCCGCGCCGAATCAAAAAATCGCGCACCCGCCCCGGCAACACACCTGCATCATGCGGCGGCGTATGCCATACGCCATCGCGATAGAGAAGGATATTCGCAGTTGCAGTCGCCAGCAACCGCCCATCCTGTTCAAACAGCACATCGGCATCGGACGCACCATGCAGGGCACGCAGCGTATTGCCATAATCGGCCACGAATTTGGCTGATTTCTGTTGCAACGCAAATGGCCATGTCGCCAGCCGTAAAAATTGCGGCGATGAGCGGGCTGCATACGCCAGCGCCTGAATAGTCACGCCTGGCCCATCCGCCCGGCGCGTCAGTCCCCAGGCCGATTCGCCACCGCTGATGGTCAGGCGCAGCAGTACATCATCGCCCAGCTGCGCCGCCTCCCTCAGACAGGCGAACAGGATCTCTTCATCCTGCCCCGGCGACAATAACAGGCCGAATTCACTCAGACCGAGACTCAGCCGCCGCCAGTGACCGGGCCAGTCGAATATCCGCCCCTCAATCACCCGGAAGGTCTCAAAACAGGCCTCGGCATAGGCCAGCCCCCGATCCATCTGCCCGACTGTAATAATTTTCAAAACTCGAATCCCCGTTTCGTTCGTGGTAGAAGCCGTCCCATGAGCGATTTATACCTTGCGGCCATCGAACAAGCACGCGTCTATGACGTGGCGATTGAAACACCATTGCAGTTAGCACCGAAATTATCGGCCCGGCTGCGTAATGAAGTGTTGTTCAAACGCGAGGATTTGCAACCGGTATTCTCCTTCAAACTGCGCGGTGCCTACAATAAAATCGCCCAGCTGACTGCAGCCGAACGCGCACGCGGCGTCATTTGCGCGTCAGCCGGCAACCATGCCCAGGGCGTAGCCCTGTCCAGTCACAAGCTCGGCATTGAAGCCACCATTGTCATGCCGCGCACCACGCCGGAGATTAAAGTCCAGGCGGTCGAACATCTGGGCGGACAGGTGGTGCTGTTCGGCGACAGTTATTCCGATGCCAGCG
>CAZXAI010000218.1:0-2920 GCA_964638265.1 uncultured Zetaproteobacteria bacterium | reverse complement strand
CGCGCCCTGTTATCTCATATCATCAACACGCGCTGAGCGCTTCATCTGCGGCGCTCAGGCAAACACGATTGCGACCCAGGGCTTTGGCATGGTACATGCGCTCATCCGCGACATGCAGCAAATGCTCCATAACCGCCTGGATGTCCTCATGTTCCGCAGTCAGATCCAGCGTCGCCACGCCGGCAGAAAAACTGACGCGGACGGACTGGCCGCCATCCAGAAGGACGGGAGAAGCATTGAGTAAGGCCAGCCATTGTTCTGCAGCCTGCCTGGCACCATCCAGCCCGGTATGAGGCAGCAGGACAATAAACTCTTCCCCGCCCCACCGACCCGGAATATCCGATTCCCTCACACCGTTGCGCAACACTTCGGCCATATGGGACAACACCCGGTCTCCGCCCCCATGTCCATACACATCATTCACCTGCTTGAAATGATCCAGGTCAAACATCACGATGGTAAATGTATGCTTGTAGCGCAATGCCTGGGAGACGCCCTGTTGCAGCTGTACAAGTATATGGCGGCGATTATACAGACCTGTCAGCGGATCATGGCTGGCCTCATAGCGCAGCTTTTCCTTGGCATCTTTCAGGTTGGTGATCATATTGTGCATCAGGCGCGCTTCCATGCCGCCGATAATGCCGCCGGCGCCCAGAATTTCGGCGGCCACCACCTCGACCATTTCATTGCCCGTCATATTAAATGCAACGCAGGGCGCGCTGTCACGCAGCGCCTGTTCAACGGAAGCATAGACGGGAATACCACGCGCTTTAGCCAAGGCCAAACCCGGTGCTTCCGAATCGACGTCAACGATAGCCACCACGTCCACCAAGTCCTCATCCAGCAGCATTTCCAGGATGGCGCTGCCACCCTGGCCTGCGCCGAGAATAACGGCGCGATGTGGATCTTCTCTTAATGGATTCATATAAGCCCCCACCCTAATCCCCTGATATGTTGGTGTTAAGTAAAAACACATTATCCCCATTGCATGCAGACACATTCATTGATTTGATGGTAAGCTGCGGCGCAGGAGCAAAATCATGACCTTGACCACCAAACAACGCAACGAAATGAAAGCCAAAGCCCATCACCTCAAGCCCGTGATCCGGGTAGGACAGAAAGGGTTGAGTGACAACCTGCTGCAGGAAACTGCGCAGGCGCTCGATATCCATGAACTGATCAAGGTGCATGTCGCCCTGGATGATCGTGCAGACCGAACCCGATGCATGCAGGAGCTGGCTCGCAGCTGCCAGGCAGAAATGGTTGGCCAAATAGGCAAAATGTGCACGCTATACCGCCAGCGCGCCGATTCATGAGCAATACCTGCAACACCATTCACGCACTGCTGGAGCAGGCCTTTGCACCGCTGTCCCTGCACGTCGAGGATGAATCGTGGAAACACGCCGGCCATGCCGGTGCAACAGAAAGCGGCGGCGGCCATTTTGTTGTCCATATTACATCGCAGCGCTTCTCCGGGCTCGCGCGCAGCCAGTGCCACCGCATGATTTACCGGGCTCTCGGCGACCTGTTCCCGACAGACATCCATGCCCTGAGTATTCACATCGGAGCGCCGGATAGCGAGTCCGGCTGAGCGTCGCTGATATGCTGGCCTGATTCTTGCATACTGGACGGCATGAAGATTCATAACAACCTGCCTGTCAGTGGCAAAACAATTCGTAAAACATCCCGCAACAGCACCGAGGGCGTGTTCGGCCAGATGCTGGAATCTGAAATTCGCCCGGTGCAAGCTGACGGTGAAAACCATGCAGACAGCTCGCAGCAGCCGATGCAAGAGGCCTGGCATACGCTGGAAGACAGCGTATCACTGCTCGATAAAGCCATGCAATGTTTTAAATCCGGCGACACACCGCCCCGGCAGTTAATCCATGATATCGAACAACTGCGTTCACAACTGCGTCAACAGGTATCATCCGGTCGCCCCAGCACGGAACTGCAACAGGCCGACACACTGCTGGCCGTCGAGGCCGCACGCATTCGTTCCATGCAGTCCTGAACAGCGACACCGGCATGAATCTGAGAGAGACCATTAACCGCTTGCTGGAAGATATGGATACGGTTCGCCCTGTCGTTATTGCAGCCATGCCGAATGACATGGCGTTGCGCGCCACAACCCGTCGCATGATTGCAGCACTGGAAGCCATCAAACAGGAACCCGCCGTACCGCTATCCACCTATGTATGGCTGAGTCAGCTGACCTCGATATTACTGGATGCCGAACATGGCGCACTGCTCAAGCCGGCTGCCGATGGCAATATCCCGGATACAGCCAAAGCCTCGGTTCAGGCCCATATTGAAACGCGCCAGCGCTTACTGCAGCAGGCCATGCAGGATATACCGCCGGTGCAGATGCTGCTGGATCGCAGCTGCGCACGCATTGGCCAGCAGGCAGATCCAGATGCGCCGCTGCTAAAGCGCGCCCAGCACCTGGAAACACTGCTACGCAATCACCTCCAGGATGATGCGGCATTAAAGAACGAGCTACAACAACTGATTGCGGCATTCACGCCTTCCATGTCGACTATTTCCAGCATCCTGAAACAGGTTGGTGAAGATTCTCCGGAACTGAATGAGGCCCGGCAAATACTGGAGCAGGATTTACCCGAGAACATTGATGAGGCCAGAAATTTACTCCGCCACGCCAGCCAGAATATTTTACAGGCAGGCAACAAACTGGCGGCGGCCAGCACCAAGCTGCACACCACCATTGAACAACAGGTTCAAAAACTGTCCACCCTGTCCAGCCGCTTGCAGCAGGCGGAGTCCGAGGCGCGCAATGACCCGCTAACCGGACTGCCCAACCGGCGCAGGCTGGCTGAATTTCTCAAGCAGCCGGAACATGCCGCTTTCTGCTTTCTGATTATCGATATTGATTTCTTTAAAAAGATAAACGACACCTATG
>CAZXAI010000217.1:0-2938 GCA_964638265.1 uncultured Zetaproteobacteria bacterium | reverse complement strand
TTTCAGGCAGTAACCCCAGCCGCTTTGCGCTTGTAAAACAGCCGGATAACTTTACAGTTCAGCGACCGTTGAGTGTGTTATTGGTCAGCGGTCTGAGTTTTTGGAGAATATTCAATGCTAATCGCGGTTCCATCTGAAACCCAAACCTTTGAAAAACGCGTAGCCGCTACGCCTGAGACGGTGAAAAAGTTTATCGCCGCCGGTTGTGATGTGGTGCTTGAGAAAGGCGCCGGCCAGGCCGCCAACTATCCCGACGCGGGGTATGTGGAGCAGGGCGCGCGTCTGGCCGGTGATTTTGCGGCTGCCTGCGCCGATGCCGATCTGATTTTGAAAGTGCGTCCGCTCAATGCCGATGAACTGGGGCAGATCAAAAAAGATACGACGGTTGCCAGCTTGGCGCAGCCGTTTGCCAATCCGCTATTGCAGGCCTATGCCGATGCCGGCATTGCCTGTTTTTGCATGGAGATGGTGCCGCGTATTTCACGCGCCCAGAGCATGGATGTGCTCTCATCTCAGGCCAATATCGCCGGTTACAAATCTGTATTGCTGGCCATGGAACACTATCAGCGCTTTTTCCCCATGCTGATGACCGCTGCCGGCACCGTGCAGCCGGCCAGAGTGCTGGTGATGGGCGCTGGCGTGGCCGGTTTGCAGGCTATTGCCACAGCGCGGCGCATGGGTGCGAATGTCGAAGCCTTTGATGTGCGCGCCGCAGCCAAGGAACAGGTCGAGAGCCTGGGCGCGAAGTTTGTTGAAGTAGCGGCGGATGCCGATGCTGAAGATGCCGGCGGTTATGCCAAAGAGATGGATGAGGATTATAAACGGCGTCAGGCTGAGTTGATTGCCGAGCATGCCGCCAGAGCGGATGTGATTATCACCACTGCTTTGATTCCGGGGCGTCCTGCACCGGTATTGATTACTGAAGACATGGTGCAGAGCATGAAAGCCGGCTCGGTGATTGTCGATATGGCGGTGGAAATGGGGGGCAACTGCCCGCTCTCGGAAATGGATCAGGTGGTTGTTAAACACGGCGTTACGCTGGTGGGGATCAGCAATATCCCCGCCCTGATGGCCACCGATGCCAGTAGTTTGTATGCGCGCAATCTGTTTAATTTTATCGCGCCGATGTTGCAGGAGGATGGCAGCCTGCAGATCGACCGTGACGATGAAGTGATGGACGCCGCTCTGCTGTGCGCGGGCGGCGAATTTCTCAAACCGCAATTACTGCCACAGGAGGGTGCGTCATGAACAGTGCTGTGATCGAACATGCCGCACAAACGGCGCATGCATCGAGCGTGGATCCGTTTGTCTTTTCATTCACCGTATTCGTGCTGGCGATTATTGTCGGCTATCATGTGGTATGGACGGTGACGCCGGCGCTGCATACGCCGCTGATGAGCGTTACCAATGCGATTTCCAGTATTATTATCGTCGGCGCGCTGCTGGCGGCCGGCCCGGTTGAAATGAGCCTGGCCACGGTGCTGGGGCTGATTGCGGTGGGGCTGGCGGCGGTCAATATCTTCGGCGGCTTTATGGTGACGCAGCGCATGCTCGCCATGTTCAAGAAGCGCAACTAGGGGATCACAATGTTATCTGCAAACATGGTGGCGATGGCCTATCTGCTGGCCTCCGTACTGATTATTTTTGCCCTCAAGGGTCTGGCCAGCCCGGAATCGGCGCGGCGCGGCAATGCGCTGGGCATGCTGGGCATGGGCATTGCCGCTCTGGTGACCCTGCAAATGGATGCGGTGCAGAATTATGCCTGGATTGTAGCCGCGATTGCGATTGGCGGCCTGATTGGCGGCACGGTGGCGCGCAAGGTGGCGATGACGCATATGCCGCAAACCGTGGCCTTTATGCATTCGCTGGTCGGGCTGGCGGCGGTATTGATTGCCGTATCCGCCTTTGTCGATCCGGTATCCTACGGCATCGCCAATGCACAAGGCGGGCTCTACATGGCCAGCCGCATCGAGCTGTTTCTCGGCACCTTTATCGGCGCCATTACCTTTACGGCATCGTTGATTGCCTTCGGTAAATTGCAGGGGCTGCTGTCCGGAAAGCCGCTGGTGTTCGGCGGCCAGCACCTGTTGAATCTGGCGCTGGGCGTGGTGATGATCGGCGCGGGGATTGTGTTCTGTATGAGCGAGGCGACATTGCCGTTTATGCTTATGCTGGGCGTGGCGCTGGTGCTGGGCGTGTTGCTGATTGTGCCGATTGGCGGTGCGGACATGCCGGTGATTGTCTCGATGCTCAATTCCTATTCGGGCTGGGCGGCAGCCGGTATCGGCTTTACGCTGGGCAATAATATGCTCATTGTGGCCGGTGCGCTGGTCGGTTCATCCGGTGCGATTCTGTCTTATATTATGTGCAAGGCGATGAACCGCTCGCTGCTGAATGTGTTGCTGGGCGGTTTCGGCGGCGATGCAGCGGCCTCTGGCGGCGCGGCGCAGGTGGCGGATCGCCCGTTCAAGAGCGGTGCGGCCGAAGATGCGGCCTTTTTGATCAGCAATGCGCGTTCGGTGGTGATTGTGCCGGGATATGGTTTGGCGGTGGCACGCGCCCAGCATGCCCTGAAAGAAATGGTCGATGAACTGCTGGCCCGGGGCGTGCGTGTGAAGTTCGCCATTCATCCGGTGGCCGGACGTATGCCGGGACACATGAATGTATTGCTGGCCGAAGCCGATGTGCCTTACGATATCGTGTTTGAGATGGATGAAATCAATTCCGAATTCGCCGATACCGATGTGGCGCTGGTGATTGGCGCTAACGATGTCACCAATCCGGCCGCCAAGTCCGATCCGAGCAGTCCGATTTACGGTATGCCGATTCTGGAAGTATCGAAAGCGCAACATGTGATTGTGATCAAGCGCTCCATGGCGGTGGGTTATGCCGGGCTGGATAATGATCTGTTTTATATGGATCAAACCATGATGCTGTT
>CAZXAI010000216.1:0-2944 GCA_964638265.1 uncultured Zetaproteobacteria bacterium | reverse complement strand
GCCGCCCACCCGCTGTACGCGCCCTTCTTCGAGCACGCGCAACATCTTGGCCTGCAGGGCCGGCGGCATATCACCGATTTCATCGAGAAACAGGGTGCCGCCATCGGCCTGCTCAAAGCGGCCTTCGCGGGTTTTATCGGCCCCGGTAAATGCGCCTTTTTCATGCCCGAACAATTCGGATTCGAGCAGATCGGCCGGAATGGCAGCGGTATTGATGGCCACAAAGGCTTTATTAGAGCGCTGACTGCGCTCATGCAGGGTGCGCGCAACCATTTCCTTGCCGGTGCCCGATTCGCCGGTAATCAGCACGGTTAAATCGGATGTCGCCACGCGCCCGAGGGTGCGGAACATATCCTGCATGGCCTGACTACGACCGATAATCAGATCTTCCTTCACCACCGATTTAGCAGGAGCCGGCTCCTGCACCGGACGCACGCGTTGCACCAGCTGGCGCACTTCGTCGAGATCAAACGGTTTGGGCAGATATTCCATCGCCCCGATACGGTACGCTTCAGCGGCATGACCGAATGTGGTTTCCGCCGTTAGCAACACCACCGGCATCTGCATCGCGCCGGTGGCGAGAAAGTCCATGCCATTGCCATCAGGCAGATACACATCGAGAAACACAATATTGATATCATCATGTCTGGCCAGCTCGGTTTCTGCTTCGGCTACAGCACCCGCCTGTAATACCTCCAGCCCTTCTTCACGCAACACCTTGTCCAGCACCCATCGGATGCCTTCATCATCATCGACAATCAGAGCTTTCATCGTTATTCCTCTTCTGCCACTGCTGCGCCGGCAGGCATGCTGGCTTCTGTTTTAACCGGCAGTTGTAATGTCATGGTGGTGCGTCCGTTGCCGCTGTCCACATTAACCCGACCGCCATGTTCGAGCATCACCCGCTCCACCTGCGCCAGCCCCAGACCACTGCCACGCTGTTTACCGGTCACATAAGGCTCGAACAAACGATCCTGCAAGGCTTCGGGTATCATGGCGCCATCATTGGTGATGCTGATTTCAACGACTTTACCGTGATGCCCCGGCAAATGCACCAGCGGCGCCATGCGCGTCTGCCATTCTATTTTACTCTCCGCTGCTTCCAGCGCATTTTGCCACAGGTTTTCAAAAGCCTGTCTGAGCCGGGCCGGATGGGCCAGGATATCAGGCAGACTGGGATCGAATACCCGGCTGACATAAATACCCTCGGGATACTGACCCTCGCGATTGGGAATAATATCCTGAATCAGCATATGCAGATTGGTCATTTCCATCCGGACAGGGGCGCGCGGGCCGACCTGTAAAAATGCATCAATGCGATCCCGGATACGATCCACGCCGTGAATCATCTGCGCAACCGCTTCTCTGGCATCGGCATGCATCTCCTGCTCGGATAACCATTGACTGGCACCCCTGAGCGCGGCCAGCGGGTTTTTGACTTCATGCGCCATTTCCAGCGCGATACGCGCCACCGCTTCGGCCATTTCATGGCGTTTGGCATGGCGCTCCACTTCCGAACGATGCGCTTCGGGCACAAAAATCGCAGCAATGCCGCCCTCGTGCATGCCCAGATGCAGCGATACAGGCATGCCGCCAGCCAACATGCACAAATGATGATCGGTTACGCCGCCGCCATAGGGTGTGAGCATGGACAACAGGCGCTCAATCTCGCCAGAAGGAGAAAATACTTCGGATAAATGATGACCGGCCAACTGCCGGTTGGATTTGCATAAGGCTTCCTGAGCCAGCAAATTGGCCTGCAGGATACAGGCCGCATCATCGAGCAGCAGCATCGGCAGGGGCAGAATCGACAGCGGGATTTGTTCAAACAGCACAGGCCACCCGATCAGTCGTGGTATGATGCAACAGGTGTTGATGCACATGGCCGCCGAGGCCGAGAAAATAGCCGGCCGCCACATCCAGCATCTGTTGCCAGTCGGTCAGGGTCTGGAACGACTGGCGGAATTCCGCCGAGCCATGCAATCCCTTGCTGTACCAGATCACATGTTTGCGAGCCAGTTTCGAGGCGGTGCGAATGCCGTGATGTTCGGCCAGATGATGCAGGTGTTCGCTGACAATCAACCAGCGCTCGGCCGATGTCGGCGGCGCCGGTAATGGCGCGCCGGTCAGAACAGCATGCACCTCGCCCAGCACCCACGGGTTGCCCTGCACGGCGCGCCCGACCATTACCCCGTCGCAACCGGATATGCGAATCATCTCACGCGCTGAAGCGGCATCGACAATATCGCCATTGCCAATCACCGGAATGGAAACCGCCGCCTTGGCCAGCCCGATATCCTCCCAGTTGGCATGGCCGCTGAACATCTGGGCCCGCGTACGCCCGTGCACGGTCAACATCTGAATACCGGAGGCCTCGGCAATGCGGGCGATTTGTTCGATATTTTTGGAGGATTCATCCCAGCCGGTGCGGATTTTCAGCGTTACCGGCACATCAACTGATTTCACCACGGCTTCGAGCACGCGCGCCACCAGCGTTTCATCCCTGAGCATGGCGGATCCGGCCACCTGCTTGCAGATCTTCTTGACCGGACAGCCCATATTGATATCGACAAAATCCGCCCCGTGACCGACCGCCCAGCGCGCTGCCTCGCTGACAAAGGCCGGATCGGCACCGGCAATCTGAATCGAGGCCGGATGCTCGTCCGCACCCAGTTCGGCCATGCGCTCGGTGCGCTCGCGCCCCATATCCACCGCGCGCGATGCAATCATCTCGGTGACCACCAGCCCGACCCCGAAGCGTTTGCAGATCTTGCGAAACGGCAGATCGGTAATGCCGGCCATCGGAGCCAGCACCAGCGGTACGTCGATATGATGATTGCCCAGCGTGAAACCGGGCAGCAGTTGGGTAGTCATGGGATGGTTTTGTCCTGTTGCCTAAAAAATATGCAATCCTAGCCGCCTACTCATAATTCGCCAGTGTTAT
>CAZXAI010000215.1:0-2959 GCA_964638265.1 uncultured Zetaproteobacteria bacterium | reverse complement strand
AACCGGCTGATTTTGAAACCATGTTCCGGGCCGCGCTGAAGGCGCTGGGATAATGCACACAGAAGTCAATATCGACAGCGATGCAGAACGACTCATTGACGGCGTTTCGACGATAGCGGATAACTGGGATGCTGCCCTGCGCCCCAAGAGTCTGGATGAATATATCGGCCAGGAAAAAATCCGCGCCAATCTGAAAATTTATATCCAGGCCGCCCGTGGGCGCAACGAATCGCTCGATCATGTCTTGTTATACGGCCCGCCGGGGCTCGGCAAAACTACCCTGGCCAATATCATCGCCACGGAAATGGGTGTGAACATGCGCAGCACCTCCGGCCCGGTGATCGAGCGCCCCGGCGATCTGGCCGCCATGCTGACCAATATCGAAGAGGGCGACGTGCTGTTTATCGATGAAATCCATCGTTTAAGCCCGCAGGTGGAAGAAATCCTCTACCCGGCCATGGAAGATTTTCAGCTCGATATCGTCATCGGTCAGGGCCCTGCCGCCCGCTCCATCAAAATGGATATTCCGCGCTTCACCCTGATCGGCGCCACCACCCGGGCCGGATTATTGACCAATCCGCTGCGCGACCGTTTCGGCGTGATCGAACGGCTGGAATTTTATTCCCATACGGAACTGGCCACCATCGTCAGCCGCTCGGCGCGTTTGCTCGATATCGACACCGTCGATACCGGCGCACTGGAAATCGCCCGCCGCTCACGCGGCACGCCGCGTATCGCCAATCGATTGCTGCGCCGGGTGCGCGATTTTGCCGAGGTAGAGCATGATGGCGCGATCACCCAGCACGTCGCCGATTCATCATTACAACGGCTCGAAGTCGATCACCTGGGGCTGGATCATCAGGATCGCAAATTGCTATCGGTGATTATCGACAAATACAGCGGCGGCCCGGTCGGGCTCGATACACTGGCCGCCTCGATTTCGGAAGAACGCGATACCATTGAAGATGTGCTGGAGCCGTATCTGATGCAGGAAGGTTTGATTGCCCGCACCCCGCGCGGTCGCACCGCCACGCCGCTGGCCTATGCCCACCTCAAGCGCCAGCTGCCCGGTAACGAACGGCAGGAGTCGCTGCTATGACCAGATTTTCCGCCTTTATGGACATCCGCGTTTATTATGAAGATACCGATCACGGCGGCGTGGTGTATTATGCCAATTACCTGAAATTCATGGAGCGCGCCCGATCAGAATTCCTGCGTGCGGCCGGTCTGGAACTCGATGTCATCGAGCGGGATTTCGGTGTCCTGTTTGCCGTCACCGAAGCGCATGTCCATTATCACGCCCCTGCCCTGTTCAATGATGTACTTAGCGTCGAGAGTTGCATTGTCAAACTGCGCGGAGCGCGTATCAGCTTCAAACAATCCATATTCAGAAAACACGATCACAAATTACTCACCGAAGCGGATATCCACCTGGCCTGCATCAGCAGAAGCGGCAAGGTCAGCAGAATTCCGGCATCGGTCAGAACCATACTTAAACAGGAGGTTTCATGAGTCAGGATCTGTCCATCCTCACCCTTATTTTACATGCAGGCATCATTGTACAGAGCGTGCTGGTATTGCTGATATTGTTATCGCTGATGAGTTGGGCGGTGATCTTTAACAAATGGCGCATGTACCGCAAGGCGCGCCGTGAAGCCGATGCCTTTTCCCAGGCATTCTGGAGCGGCTCGGATATGGACACGATCCTGGCCGGTATTCCGCAACAGTATCCCGATTCACCGCTGCCCAATATTTTCCAGGCCGGCTACCGCGAATTCATGCGTACCCGCCGCGAGGCCACCCAGAGCGAAAGCGGCAAGATTATTGCCGCCAGCGGCATCGACGGCGTACGCAGATCACTCGATGCCGCCTTTTCCAGAGAAATGGAAAAGCTGTCCCGCCATCTGCCTTTCCTGGCCACGGTCGGTTCCACCTCGCCGTTTATCGGCCTGTTCGGCACGGTGTGGGGCATCGTCAATGCCTTTCAGGGCATCGCATTATCCAAAAACACCTCGCTGATAGCCGTCGCCCCCGGCATTGCTGAAGCACTGGTGGCGACTGCCTTCGGTCTGATTGCCGCCATCCCGGCCGTGGTAGCGTATAATAAATTTTCATCTGATCTCAAGCGCACCGGCGCCAATATGGAGCAGTTCGGAGCCGAGTTCCTCAATATCATCGCCCGTCACATCAAGGCCTGATCGACATGTGGGCCGGACAAAGCAAATGGGGCGGCAATAAAGACCTCGAACCGATGGGCGAAATCAATGTCACGCCGCTGGTCGATGTGATGCTGGTGCTGCTGATTATTTTTATGGTGACCGCACCATTGCTGACGCAGGGCGTTAATGTGGATCTGCCGGAGGTCGATTCCCCTGCCCTGCAACAGAATATCGAACCGCTGGTGATTACGATTCATGCCGGTGGTACAATATTCATGCAGAAACACCGCGTTGATCTCAAACAGTTAGCGCCCCGTATTCAGGCCATGCGCAAAGCCAAACCGGGATTGCCCGTATTCATTCGCGGCGATGCCAAAACCCCTTACGGACGCGTCGCCGAAGTCATGGGGCTGCTGGAAAGCGCCGGCATCAAGCAGGTGGGACTTGTCACAGAGCCACGCCGTTAAAGACAGCCGCCATCGCAGTGCAGACCTGACATCACTGGATCTGCTGTTTGCGCTATTGCTGCATGTGTTGGTATTTACGTGTATCGGCATCGTGATCTACTGGCAGCAACAGCACCACCATGAACCGTTAAAACGCATCGAAGTGATGATGATTTCCGCCCAGCAGCTGGCCAAACTGGAGCAACAGTCCCGCCGCAAGGCAAAGCCGGTGAAACACAAACAGGTCAAAGTCCAAAGCAAGCCCAAGGTGAAAAAACAGCCCAAGCGCAAAAAGCCGGTGGTCAAGCCGAAACCCAAACCGAAGCCCAAAAAACCGGCCATCAAAACCAAACC
>CAZXAI010000214.1:0-2965 GCA_964638265.1 uncultured Zetaproteobacteria bacterium | reverse complement strand
ACCTGCAGCGATGAGGTGGATAAGTGAGTCGGCAGTACGCCAAACACCGTCCACGGCTGCCTGCCGAATTCAGCTACAAACCAACCGACTTCCACACCGATAAACGGCAATGGAATGGCCCACAACGCCGCCTTGAGCAGCCAAGGGTTATGCCAGGCCGTGCCCCTGCGGGCGGCATACAGGCCATAGCACATTAACAGCATCAGAAAACTGCCGATGATCACCATGACCCGGAAGCTCCAGAACATCGGTGCAACACGCGGAATCGTATCGGCAGCAGCCTGCTGAATCTGCGCCTCGCCGGCCAGCATCGGATTGTTGATATATTTCTTCAGCAGCAGCGCATATCCGAGATCGTTCACATGCGCATTGAACTGCTGTCGCTGGGCTGCATCTGCCTTGCCATCACGCATGGCCGCCAGATATTGATAAGCCTTCAGACCACTGCGAATACGCGCCTTGTTTTTTGCCACCAACTCTTTGATGCCGGGCACCTCGCCATCGCGTGAACGGGTGGCAATCAGCCCGAGTGCGGCCGGAATATGAATACCGTAACGGGTCTCCCCGGCTTCCTGATCGATGACGCCGATAGCCGTAAATGGAGCCGGAGCCGGCTCGGTTTCCCAGATCGCTTCAATCGCAGCCATTTTTTCCGGCTGATATTCCGCCACATGGTAACCGGACTCATCACCGAGCATAACTACAGTAATCGATACCACCGTGCCCACGGCTGCCGCCACAGTAAACGAGCGTCTGGCGAATTCCGGATCGCGCCCCTTGAGTAAATACCAGGCACTGATACCCATCACAAACACGGCCCCGGTCAGATAACCGGCTGAGAGCGTATGCAGAAATTTCACCTGCGCTACCGGATTGAACAACAGAGCCGAGAAACTGTCCAACTCCATGCGCATTGTTTCCGGATTAAAAAAGGTGCCGACCGGATGCTGCATCCAGCCATTGGCAATCAGAATCCACAATGCGGACAGATTGGAGCCGAGTGCGACCAGCACGGTGACCATCAGGTGCTGGCCGCGACTGAGTTTATCCCAGCCGAAGAAAAACAGGCCGATAAAGGTTGACTCCAGAAAGAAGGCCATCAAACCCTCAATGGCCAGCGCCACACCGAAAATATCACCGACATAGTGCGAGTAATACGCCCAGTTGGCACCGAACTGGAATTCCATGGTTAAGCCGGTCACCACGCCCATGGCAAAATTGATGGCGAACAGCTTGCCCCAGAATTTGGTCATATCCTTATAAATCTGTTTGCCTGTTTTGACATACAGTGTTTCCATGACCACCAGCAATAATGACAGGCCAAGCGTTAGCGGCACAAACAGGAAGTGAATCAATGCAGTAAAGGCAAACTGCAGCCTCGAAATATCTACCAGCGCTTCTTCCATACCATCTCACTCCGTCTTGTGTTATTTTTTGTATGCTTTTCAGGAGAGCAAGTGCTGCAGCGGATCAATAACAGGAGCATGATCATAAAAGAATATACGCCAGATCATCAGCAGCACGGTTAGCTTGATAATCAGCACGATCGTGATCTCTGTTGTCAGTTCAGTACGCACCATATCTCCATATAATAATTATATAACGATATTATAATATAAATAGCCAAATACAGGCGACTGCCACAACGACAGCCGCCTGCTCTGTTATATTACTTCAGGCGTTCAATGCCCATGCGCTTCAGGAAGGCTTTCTCCAGAAACGGTTCAGACACACCCGTTTTCATCTTGCGTATGAAATATTTCTCAAAGCCCACCTTGGCGACATGTACCCAGGCGCCGCCTTTGGCCCAAACCATATTGCGCGGTGGAATCTGCGGATAAGCCACCAGCGCCACCCCGCCATCACCGAAGTCAGCCAGACAAATCGCACCCCATGTACCACATTGTTCAGGCTCTTCACCCTTCAGGTCATGGATAATATTATGCACGATAGCAGTCGTCATCGACTCAATCATAAAGCCGGTTTTCGGCGTACCAACGGGCAGCGGTGTTGCCTCTACCGGCGGAATGGCCACAATCACCCCGGTACCATAGATGTTTTTGAAGTTCGGATTCTGCTGGTAGTCATTGATGGTCACAAAACCCATCGGATTGACCAGCCCTTCACAGTTGGCCACCGGCCCGACGCCACGGAACGGCGGCATCAGCATGGCAAAGCGATGATCCAGACTGCCCGAAGCAATCACCTCGCCATGACGATCCACCTCTTCATAATCGATAGTATGCTCATGCACTGCCGTTGTTTTACAGTTGGTAATAAACTTGATATCGCGTTTTCTGAGCTCCGATTCGAGCAAACCCTTGGAATCTTCCACCCCACCCAAGCCTAGGTGACCGATATATGGCTCCGGCGTAATAAAGGTCATCGGTACTTTATCGCGAATTTTACGGCGACGCAGTTCGGTATCCAGAATGCAGGCATATTCATAGGCCGGCCCGTAACAGGATACGCCCTGCACCGCCCCCACCACAATCGGCCCCGGATTTTTACAGAATTCCTCAAATGCGTTGTATGCTTCCACCGCATGATCGACATGGCAGATCGAATGCGTATGCCCTTCCGGCCCCATGCCGGGAATCAGTTCAAAAGCCAGACGCGGGCCGGTGGCAATAATCAGATAATCATAATCCAGATTCTGACCGTTACCGAGCCTCAGTTTGCTTTCATCCGCCAGAATCTCATCCACGCCGCAGGACAGGAAGTTGATGCCCTTTTTATTCAGATAGGGGGAACATTCAAAACTGATCTGTTCCTTGTCGCGCCAGCCAATCGCCACCCACGGGTTGGACGGGGTAAAGTGAAAGTAATCCACATTGGATACCACCGTCACCTCATGTTGACCGCCAAATTTTTTCAACGCGTCCTGCATTTCATACGCAGCCGGCATACCACCGATACCTGCGCCAATAATGACTACATGTGCCATAGTTATTCATCTCCTTTT
>CAZXAI010000213.1:0-2970 GCA_964638265.1 uncultured Zetaproteobacteria bacterium | reverse complement strand
ATGGATGAGCAGCATCTGTCCTGCATGATTGCGCTTGATGGCGGAACAGCGTGCGGCATCTTTACCGAGCGCGATGTCGCCCGCTTGCTGGCATCCGATGCTGATATTGATGCCTTGAAACTGGGTGATGTCATGACCTCCCCGCTGGTCACCATGGCTGCGGATGATTCGATGCTTGATGCCGTGCTGATGATGAGAAAACACGGTTTCAGGCGCGTTGTGATTGTGGATGCGCAACAGCACCCGGTGGGTATAGTCACCCAGTTTGATGTGATTCGCGGCATGGAAAGTAAATCCATTCATCACTTTCAGGCGCTTTATGATCAGATGGAAGGCCAGCTGGTGGTAGAAAAAATGGAACTGGAACGCATTGTTGGGGCATCGCCGGCGGTGCTCTACCGCCGTGAATGGCGCGGCCAAGGTCACGATTTTGTCACCACCTACATCAGCCGCTCGGTTACGCCCATGCTGGGCTACGAGCGCCATGAGTGTCTGGCAGCAGGCTGGTGGATTGCACATATTCACCCGGATGATGCACGCCTGGTGGAGGCGGGCATGCAAACGCTGCTGGAACAGGGAGAGGTAGAACAGATCTACCGTTTTGCCGATAAATCCGGTGATTATCATTGGGTTCGTGATCATGCCTGCCTGCATCAAGGGGTTCGTGGCAAGCCGGGTGAAGTGGTGGGCTCCTGGCTGGATATTACCGAATCCCGCCGGCGTGATCAGCAGGTGTATGAAAGCGAAGAACTGTACCGTTCGCTGGTCGAGCAGGCCTTTGACGGCATTGCGATTATTGCAGCTGATGGCCGGGTTGTTTTTGCCAATGAAGCCTGCGCCGCAGCCTGTGGCGCTCAACCCGATGCGCTTATTGGCATGCATTATCTGGATTTGGTGCATCCGGACGAACAGAAAAGCATGCAGCTGCGTTTCCGGCAGCGCATGGATGGCAATGGCCCGAACAAGCCCTATGAAGCCCGTCTTGTTCGCAAAAATGGCGATGTGGCCTGGGTGGAAATGACCGGTCGCCTGATTACCTGGCATGACCACCCCGCTGATTTGCTGACCATGCACGATATCACTGAACGTAAACGCAGAGATGCGTTGCTGGCCCGCCAGCAGCGTCAGCTGGCGGTGCTGGCCAAGGCCGGCAAAACACTCAATGAAACGCTGGATCAACAGCAGATTGCCAGAAAGCTGGTGAAATTTGCATGTGCGCTGGTGGCTTGCGAATCAGGCGCTGTCGGTTTTTGCAACGGTAACAGCATCAGCTTCCGTGAATATATGAAAGCAGGCCAGATCACGCCTGTTAAACTGGATTTTTTGCCCGGCTGCGGCGTGCCGGGACATGTGATGAATACTGGCAAACCTTATGTCAGCCACGATGCGCGCCATGATGCCCGTGTCATGCCCGAGATTCAGCAGGCACTCGGATTTGTCCGGCTGGTCGATGTGCCGATTCTCGATGCGGAACGTAAGCTGCTGGGTTGCTTCGAAATGCATGATCGTCTGGATGGGCAGGATTTTGATGATCAGGATCTGAAAATGTTACAGAGCCTGTCCGGTATTGTGGCCGGCGCACTGGTCAATGCGCAGTTGCTGGCAGTGCAACGTCAGAATCAGCAAAGGCTGGAGCAGGCGGCAAAACGTATGCGTACGGTGCTGGATGCCGATTTTGATGCGGTAATCGTACACCAGAATTTCCAGGTGGTGTTTGCCAACGCGGCGGCGCTGAAGATGTTCGGTTTTACCCGGGAGCAACAGGCGCTTGGCGTAGATGTGGTCGATTTTGTCGATGAACGATATAAACGCCTTGCCATAACGGTGACCAACAGGGTGCTCCGCACCAATAAGCCGGTTGGCCTGATGGAATCGCTGGTATTTGATGCAAAACGGAATAAATCATTTCCGATTGAAATCGCCAGTGCGCCGATTCTCTGGCACGGCGACAAGGCGGTTGTATCCATTCTGCGCGATATCTCGCAGCGCAAACAGGCGGAAGCGCAAATGCGCCTGCTGGAGAGCGCTGTGGGTTCGGTCAACGAAAGTATTATCATTACCGATGCCAGGGGAACGATTGTGTATGTCAATTCATCGTTCACCAGCAATACCGGTTTCGAGGCTGACTATGCGATTGGTAAAACGCCGGCGATTCTGAACAGCAAACAGCAGTCGAAGGGTTTTTACGAACAGTTCTGGGGTACGCTCAAACGAGGCGAGCCGTGGGCCGGGCGTATTCTGGATCGCAAAAAGGATGGCACTATCTTTCCTGTCCACCTGTCTGTAGCGCCGATTTTTGATGACCGGGGCGAGATCACCCATTTTGTGGCGGTACATGAGGATTTGACCCGGGCTGAATCGCTGCAAAGCAAGATGATACAGACGCAGAAAATGGAAGCGCTTGGCACCATGGTGGGCGGCGTGGCACACGATTTCAATAATATGCTGGCCAGTATTATCGGGAATTTTTATCTGATTCGCATGCGTTATCCGGATGATGCGAAACTGCAGCAGCGTATCCGCAGCATGGAGCAGGCCACCCGGCACGGGGCCGAACTGATTCAGCAGATGCTCACCTTTGCACGCAGGGATCACCCGGAAATGCAGACTATGCAGTTGAGCAGTTTTATTAAGGAGGCGCACAAGCTGGCGGGCGCCGCCATGCCGGAAAATATTAAGCTGGAACTACATTTGCTGGATACGGATCATGTCTGCGTGAAAGCGGATGCGACACAGTTGCAGCAGGTATTACTCAATCTGGTTACCAATGCGCGCCATGCCGTGCAGGATATCATCCAGGATGCGGGGCAGGGCTATATCCTGATCGAAGTGGACTGCCGCCAGCCGCCGGCTCATTTGTTGCAGGAAAATCCGGAAATGATGACAGACCGCGACTGGTGTTGCATACGCTGTGTGGACAACGGCAGTGGCATCAAGGCGGATGATATGGAGCATGTATTCGAGCCGTTT
>CAZXAI010000212.1:0-3025 GCA_964638265.1 uncultured Zetaproteobacteria bacterium | reverse complement strand
AGAGCATTTCACAAACATGCGGCGCCAGGGCCAGGATGCGTTCAGCCGCAGTCGCCTGAGTACAGCCCAGCAGAAGCAGCAGCAGTAACAGCGATTTCATAATCGTTTGAATGTCAATCTGAAACGGTATTTTCCTCGCCCGATGGGGAATGGCTGCGCCCGATACACCGTTTCCAGTGCGGCATGATCCAGTACCGCATAACCGGAGCCATGCAGTACGCTCACCTGATCAGCAGAACCATCCGGTATCAATCTGAAACTGACATCGACATGGCCTTCAATGCCGCGTCGCCGCGCACTGGCCGGATAATATTTGTACGACTCCAGGTGCTTGCGCACCATCACCATTGTCTGGTTTGAATGCTCCACGCCAGACTGTGCATGCTGTGTTGCCACCTGTGGCGTCACCACCCTTTGCTGTCGGGGCGGGCTCAGCGGTGGCCCTGTAGTTTTTTCAGGCTGGGGGTGCTTGTTCGCTGGCGCCTGCTGGGGTGACAAACGATGTTGTGTGACGGTTCTTTTAACAGGTACGGTCGCGGGCAGTGTGTTTCCGGCTGTTTTGCGTGTTGATAAAACAGGCATTGGCTGGGCGACGATCCTGGCAGGTCTCGTCCGGGATGGCGTATGAATCATGCGCTTTTTCTGTGGTGGTCGACTGGCGGGCGCTATCTGCTGTGCCTGTTGCAAGTCAATATCGACCAGTTCAAGCACCATATCACCTGTTGCGCCTATGGCCGGGTCATGCGCTGTTGGGCCCAGCCAGACAAGAAGGAACAGGCCGTGGACAGCAGCACTTGCCACAATCCACGGCCATAATACGTTCAGCCTAGAATTTATAGCTCACTCCGGCGCGAAAGGTTGCGCCCGGGGCTGGATAAAACTTGGCCTTTCCTGAAAAAGAAGAGTATACGCCATAGCTACTATATTTCCGGCTGGTCAAATTATCCGCTCGTACAAACATCTCCATACCCTGCCAGTCATAATTCACCACCGCATCCATGACAACATAGCCCGGCAAATGAGGACGTTTGTTGGTTTGATCACTAATCAGCACGGAACTGCCGACGTAACTGACATGCAGGGTTGATGATAAGCCCTGGAGCCAGTCTGCCCCCCAGCTCACACCAAAACGATTGCGGGGCACAGCCGGAATTGCATTGCCGTCAAAAACGCCGCCGCGAAAAGAAGCCCGCGTATTGGTATAGTTGGCGGAGAGATTGAGCAAATCGTGCGCATGCCAGTGAGCGGACGCCATGACAACATTGTGACGGGTTTTACTGGCGTAGTTTGCATTGGCGAACGTTAGCGGATTGTAGAAAATCTCATGGCTGATATCCGCCCTGCTGACATTCACTTCCGCCCACGCCTCTTTCATATCATAGCGAATACCGGCACTGTAGTGCTGGCCCGTTTGCGGCAATAAATCTGTATTCACCTTGCCGGTGAAGAAGTTGAATTCCTCATCCAGCAGGGGAAAACGCAAGGATCGGGATGCATTCAGACGCAAACGCAAGCCATCCAATAATGCAATCGACCCTCCGGCTTCCCATACCGTTTTTCGCTTGGCATTGGTTTGCAAGCTGTTCTTTTTGAACTGATCCCTGATGCGTTCGGTGCGTCCGCCGCCGCTGATATTCCAGCGGTGATCTGCGCTGCCCAACTCCAGCCGGCCATAATATCCATCTTGCTTGCGCTGGATATTCGTCTTCGACAACACCGCATCATTGCGCTCCAGGTCAGCGCCCGTTAACGCTTGCAGATACAAGTTCGAAAAGTTCGCGAGATACGTCAACTTAGGCCGCAAGGATCGCGTATGAATGGTACTGCTAATCAAAAAACCGGAATAGTTTGCCGATGTTTCGCGGCGGCGAAAGCCGCCGTCGATTGCGACAGCCAGCCCATAATCAGAATCCCAGTTCAGTCCGCCATCAATAAAACTATCTGTTGTTTTACTATAGTTTTTTGGGCTCTTGGTTTGTTTGCGGTTTGTTGCGATTTCAGCTGTGGTAAGGCTACCGGGCAGCCCGGCTCGATCTCGATGATGGTTGCCGCTGACATGCAGGCTGATATTGGCCGGCAGATCCGCCTCGGCCCGTGCGCCGCCATCAAAGCGGTTAAAGAAATTATTATCCCGGTAACCATTCGTAGTCAAACCGGATATATTTGCCTCCAGGCGCGTATTGCCGGAATCGGCGCCCATGCGTCCTGTGCCGGTAAACTCGCCAAAGCTGCCGCCGGCAAGACTGATGTTGCCGCCGGATTCAGGGATGCGCGTAATGATATTGATCACGCCGCCCACCGCGCCATTGCCATAAAGCACCGAGCTTGCACCATGCACAATCTCAATGCGTTCGATCTGGTCAAGCGGCACCTGCGTCCAGTCCGTGCCGGATAAATCCGGGCTGTTTACACGCCGTCCATCCACCAGCACCACACTGTTGGAGGCTGCCGTTTCACCAAACCCTCCCAGATCCACCTGCGCTTTTGCGCCTATGCCCGAAGTATCGCTTACTACGATATTCGCTTGCCCTTTCAATAAATCGACCACATTTTCCGCATGTGAACTGTTAATTGTTTTGCGGTCAATAATGGTAATCGCCTTGGACGACGTAGCCGATGCTGATGACACCCGGCTCGATGTTACATTCATTTCACCCAGGTCCTGAGTTTGTGCGCCAGATAGCGCTGGAATGGCCGTCATCAAGACGCCCAACCATAAAATATGCTGTTTCACTGTTTCTCCTGTTTGCACCCGCCGTGCATTGATTAATCAGGGCAGATTCGGAGAAAAGAAGGCGTACATGCTTGCTGGAATTGATAAAGAGCTCAGCCAGATCATACACGACCAGCCTCCCGCCGAGACTATCCTGTGCGGAATCCGCAGATTCCTTGCTTCGGGCCGGTCTCCTGGCTTGCCTTCATCCTTCACTGTTTTCCTTCCCGGGAGTTGTAAAAACTCCCAGTGGATTCAAACAGCGTCGTCAGGCCTACAGTAGCGGGGGCTGCGCCGGCATTGGATGATGAT
>CAZXAI010000211.1:0-3032 GCA_964638265.1 uncultured Zetaproteobacteria bacterium | reverse complement strand
AACCACTCAGACATCTCTCCACGTCCTTTTTACGGGCGGCGGATAGTACGGTGAGTGTGCATGCATCGCAAGGGCGGCAATCAGGGCGTGAGAATGTCGCTGATCCAGGCGCCGATATGACGAATTTCTTCAGGGCACACATTGTGTTCCATCGGGTAGCTGTGCCATTGAACGGAAAAGCCCAGCGATGCCAGTGTGCGGCGCGTACTGTCGCCGAGACTGAACGGTACAACCGGGTCATGCACGCCGTGTGCCATAAATACAGGCGTGGCGCTGGCTGCTGGCGTGAACTGGTCGGTTTGCTCCGGCATGAGCAGGTAGCCGGACAGTGCCATGACTCCTGCCAGCGCAGTGCTCTGGCGTAGCCCGACATGCAGGGCCATGGCCGCGCCCTGGGAAAAACCGGCCAGAATAATGCGCTTGGCTGGAATGCCGCGCATTTCCTCCTGTTCGATCAGCAGTTGAATATCTCTGGCTGAGTTCAGGATGCCTGTATGATCATGTTCGATGCCGAGGTCACTGTGTTTGATGTCATACCAGGCCGGCATAATATAGCCGCCATTGAGGCTGACCGGTATGGATGGCGCATGCGGGAATATAAAACGCACGGCCAGCGTGTCGGGCAAGCCAAGCTGGGCGACAACCGGTTCGAAATCATGACCATCGGCGCCGAGCCCGTGCAGCCAGATGACGGTAGCTTGCGGATGGGGGCCGGTGTCAATAGTCAAATGTGGTAGCGTATGCAATGTCATCGGCCAATGATGCCCGAAACCGGCCTGTTCACACACCCCTTGGTTTGCAGGGTTGAACATCCGTGGTGAGCTTGTCAGCCTTCGCGCTACGGCTTGCGTGTATCGGGCTGTTTGTTGAACATGAAACAAACAACGCCCATGCGCGCTTACATGAAAAACAAGGCGGATATATGACACCAAAACCGGAAGCGATTATGGACATGGTCAAGCGCAGCATTCCCGATGCGGATGTGCAGGTGCGCCTGTTTTCCGGTGACGACCATTTTGAGATGACAGTCGTATCCGCCTCGTTTGCCGGTAAAAGCAGAGTGGCGCAGCATCAGATGGTGTATGCCGCACTCGGTGAGCATATGAAAGCGGCCATCCATGCGCTGGCTTTGAAAACATCAGTTCCCACGGAGTGAATAATGAGTGATCCTGTATTGAAGCAGATTGATGAAGCAGTAAAAAATAATGACGTGGTGCTGTTTATGAAGGGTACGCCCGAGTTTCCCCAATGCGGCTTCTCGCAACGGGTATCCGCTATTCTGGCTGAATACGAAGTGCCCTTTGTATCGGTCAATGTGCTGCTCAACGAAAATGTCCGCCAGGGCATCAAGGAATATTCAGACTGGCCGACTATTCCGCAATTGTATGTGAAATCAGAGTTTATTGGCGGTTGTGATATCGTCTGTGAAATGCATGAATCCGGTGAGCTGAAAGAATTACTGGCGCCGCTGAAAAAAGAAGCGTAAACTAAGCTCTGTAGCGTCGTTATTGCATCGGCTTCCGCCGTGCAACAATGGTACACATGCTACGACAAGGATGTTGATGCTGTTTGATTTTGCTTCGATTGCTATCTCTCTACCTGCCTGCACACGCGGTTTTACGCCGCACCGGCATCTCCGCAGCCGAAAAACAGATATGATGATTGTGTTGGCCTGCTGATGGAAACCACGCTCTCCCATAAACTCGGGCAACGCCTGGCCCTGACGCCGCAATTGACCCAGAGCCTGAAAGTGCTGTCGATGAACTGCATGGAACTGGAAAATTACCTGGAAGAATCCCTCGAATCCAACCCTATGCTGGAAATGGACTTCAGTGTGGCATCGGCCAGTGAGCCGAACAATCAGGATCATGCCCTGGAAGTGGCTGAACAGGAACACTGGAAAGAGGCCGGTGATAACCGTTGGGAAACCATGTATGCCTCATCGAGCCGGGATTCTGCCAGGGATGGCGGTTTTAATGAACGGGAACAATTATGGCAGGAGGACGTCAGCCTGAGCGACTCTCTGCATGAGCAGGTGGATCGTCAGCCTATGCCGGCAGCTGATCGTACGCTGGCGCATATTCTCATTGATTCGCTCGATGACGATGGCTATTTCCGAGCAGACCCGGCTGAGTTTGCAGCTGAAATTGCCGACCAGGTGGAGACGGATGCCGGTCGCGTCGAATATGTGGTGGAACATATTATCCAGCAACTGGAACCGGCCGGTTTCGGCGCCCGGGATCTGACTGAATGCCTGTTGTTGCAACTGGATGGCGAACAGGCAGTGGACGCCTGTATTATGCGCCTGCTGCTGCACTTCCCCGATTCGTTGCAGGAATCCGATGAGAAACTGGCCAAAGAGGCTGAATATAGCGTCGATATGATTCGTCAGGCCCGCGTGCGCATGCGACGGCTCGATCCCTTTCCCGGACATGGTCTGCATGGCGATAATAATTTTTATATCCGGCCCGAGATTATTTTCAGGCGCAATACGGATAATAGTATTGAAGTGGACATTCCGGGCACCGGCTGGCAAGGTATTAGTCTGAACGAACGCTGGAAAAAACAGCAATGGCAGGGCAAGGACAAGGAGTTTATGTCGCAGGCCATGAAAGAAGCAAAATGGCTGCTGCACGCGCTCGATCAGCGCAGTGAAACGCTGATGAAAGTGGCTCTGTGCCTGGCCGAGCGCCAGCGCGCATTTCTGGAATACGGCGTGCTGGGTTTAAAACCGTTGACCTTGCAGGATGTAGCCGAAGATGTCGGTCTGCATGAATCGACCATTTCCCGGGTGACCAATGGCAAGTATGCCGATACGCCGATTGGCCTGATTGAACTGAGACGTTTTTTTTCGGCTGGACTGCCTACGCGCGGTGGTGGCATGATCTCCGTTTATCGTGTGCAGCAACGGGTCAAGGCGCTGATTGATTCCGAGCCGGCAGCACGGCCGATTTCGGATCAGGCCATTGCCGACCGGTTGCAGGCTGAAGGCATTGAAATTGCCCGCAGAACTGTGGCCAAGTATCGAGAAC
>CAZXAI010000210.1:0-3041 GCA_964638265.1 uncultured Zetaproteobacteria bacterium | reverse complement strand
GCGTTAGGCCTTTGTTTTTTTAACTGTGACTGCTCTTCCTCTCCATTTATTGTGATACCCGTCACAGATTCACCGTGTCTGGCATCGCAGTTTCCAGCTATTGCAACACAGCACGAGAACAAACCAAGGAGATGCTTATGCCCGCCACATATCACATCAAAGATACCAAAGAACATTTCCACTTCATCCCGGAAGCGTACAGGGACGAGGTTAAAATCGCCCTGCTGGTTCCCGCCGGCCTCGCCTGCCTGACGCTGTTTATTCTGTTGGGTCTGCACAGTTAGACATTGTTCGATCAGACCTGATGCTCCAGAGCGCAGCTCCCGGCTCGACCATAGGCCGGGCCGGGATGCGTCATCCAATGCATCACGCTGACGCTGGTCAAATCCATAGCCGCCATTCGCTTCTTTTCCTGTTGCCTTCCCGCTATCGCACTCTAAGATAGCTCTTGATGAGCAAAAAACCTTCGCTGAAACAGCAAATCAGCACCATGTTGAACATGGATGTGGCAGATATCGCCAGCCTGCCCGCCCTGTTTCGCCATAGCACGCACTTGCTGCGCTTTTCCATCCGGGTCATTGATCGCTTTATTACTGACAAATGTATCCAGCGCGCTTCAGCGCTGGCCTATGCCTCGCTGCTGGCCATCGTACCCATGGTGGCGCTCGGTTTTTCAGTCTTCACCAGTTTTCAGGCCTTTGACGCCATGGCCGGCAGCGTCAGTGACGCCCTGCTGAGTTATTTGCTGCCGACCAGCCAGAAAGCCGTACAGGATTATCTCGGTACGGTGACCGATAAAACCACCGCGATTTCTGTATTCGGGGTGATTGGCCTGTTGTTCACCGCGACCGCCCTGCTCAATACCATTGAAGAAGCATTTAACGATATCTGGCGCATTACCCGTGCGCGCGCATGGCTGTCCAAATTCATCACCTTCTGGGCCACGCTGACACTGGCGCCGATTCTGATTGGCGCGTCCATTACCATCACCTCCTATTTCGCCGCCCTGCCGGTGATCAAACATGTGGCGGAAGGCGCATCCTATATCAGTCAGGCGCCGTTTCTGGTGCCGTGGCTGATGTCATCGCTGGCCATGGCCAGCCTGTATTGCGTGCTGCCCAACACAAGCGTTCCGTTTCGCTATGCAGCGGTTGGCGGCCTGGTAGCCGGTGCATTATTTGAGTGGGCCAAATTCGGTTTTGCCTTTTATGTCACCGAGGTGGCCAATTACGAACGTTTATACGGCGCCCTCTCCACCCTGCCGATTTTTCTGATCTGGATATATCTGATCTGGGTCATTGTATTACTCGGCTCCGAAATCGCCTTCTGCCTGCAACACCCGGAACAATCGCACCGGCAACACAGCAGTTTCCAGCAGCCCGGCACCCGCCAGTTCTATTCGCATTTGATTCTGTTGCGTGCGGCTCAGGCGTTGCATGCCGGCGAAGTTTTGAAAATGCATGATTTAATTGAAGAAACCGACCTGCCCAACAATATCCTGCAGGAATGGCTGGATCAGTTGTGCGACAGGCAGTTATTACGCCGCACAGATTCCGGCAATGATGAATCCGGCTGGTTACCCGCCGTAGACTCCGAACAAATGACCTTGTTTGAAATCTTCCGCCGGCTGAACGAAACCCCCATGCAGGTGCCGGAACGCTGGCAGGAAACATCGCTGGGCAGACAGCTGGCCGGGATTTATTTCCGCCTGGAACGGGAGCGATCCAGCCTGCTGAAAAACATGAATATACGCGATATTATGGAACGCGAACACGAAAATGATAACGCCAGAGACGAAGTTCTGAAAGAATACGACGCATGACCCTTCCCTCCAGCGCCAGACTGATGATTGCAGATTCAGAACATGATGCAGATATGCTCTATGCCACCGGCATGTTTGTGCCCGATGCGTTTATCGCCATTGAAATAGATGGCCGATGGCACGGGCTGTTGTCACCGCTGGAAGTAGATCGCGCCCGCAAACAGGCCAGACTCGATGAGGTACACCTGGATACGGACTGGCGGGCGCAGGCAGCCACCCTGTCCCGCAGCGGTCTGGCTGCCGTTGCAGCGGCATTCCTGCACGCCAAAGGCATTTCGGATATTCAGGTGCCGGCTCATTTTCCATTCGGCTATGCAGAACAGCTGCGTAGCTGGGGCTTCACCATCGCGCCGGTTAACGGTGCATTTTTTCCATCCAGAATCATCAAAAATAACAGTGAAATCAATGCCTTGGGGCGCGCTGAACAACTGACGCGAAAAGCCATGCAACAGGCTGAATCCTATCTGGCCGCATGCGGCATTGGCGATGACGGCATACTGCGCGATCACGATAGCGGCAAAAAAGTGAAATCAGCCGATGTGCGGCGCGTGATTGAGACATTCCTGATCGGTCAGGGCGCCATGCCGGCCCACACCATCGTGGCCTGCGGACGCGAAGGTGCTGACCCGCACAATATCGGCAGCGGTTTTATTCGCGCCCGTCAAACCATCATTATCGATATCTTCCCCAGGGTGCTGAAAACCGGCTACTGGGGTGATATGACCCGCACCTATGTCAAAGGCAAAGCCAGTCCCGAGCTAAAAAAACTCTATCGCACAGTGCGCGAGGGGCAGGATATTGGTCTGTCCATGGTCGCAGCCGGTGTAAATGGCGCTGATATTCATGGCGCAATTACGGCTCATTTCGATAAGCAGGGTTTTCCGACCAGAACAATTCGTGGCAAACAGAGCGGTTTTTTCCACGGCACCGGTCACGGCGTCGGTCTGGAAATTCACGAAGCGCCGCGTATTTCCACCAGCAACGATGTCCTGCAAGCCGGTCAGGTGGTGACGGTCGAGCCCGGCCTGTATTATCCCGGACTGGGCGGGGTACGCCTGGAGGATATGGTCGTGGTTCGGGATGGCGGCTGCGACAACCTCACCCGTCATAAACGCCAAATGGTTATTCCATAAGCTCAAAAGCATTTTACCGCAAAGGACGCACAGTTCCGCAACGGGAAGCCAATCTCCACCTGCTGCTATCTGATCATCACATTGCG
>CAZXAI010000209.1:0-3056 GCA_964638265.1 uncultured Zetaproteobacteria bacterium | reverse complement strand
CTTTTCCACCCCATGCGATGAAACAATAGCATGGCGCGCAAACGTTCCATGCAGGCCGCGTTATTTGTTTCATGTTAAGCTGTGGAGGGTGAGTGTCCTTGTTTTCAAAGAAGTCTGAAGGTGTGATGGGTATTGATATCAGTTCGACCGGCATCAAGTTGGTAGAACTGTCACGCACGCGTTCGGGTTATGAACTGGCCGCCATGGCGACAGTGCCATTGCCGCGTGATGCTATCGTCGAAAATACCATTATTGATTCTACCGCCGTTTCCGAAGCCTTGGCCGAAGCGGTGAAGAGCGCGCAACCATCCACCAAGAATGCCGCGCTGGCTGTGGCTGGCAATGCCGTGATTATTAAAACCGTTAAAATGCCGGTGACATCTGAATTCGAACTGGAAGCACAGATTGAGTATGAAGCGGATCAGCATGTGCCCTATGATATTGATGATGTGTTTCTGGATTTTTATATTCAGGGTATATCCGCCGACGATCCGGAGCAGATGGATGTGGTGCTGGTGGCATGCAAGCGGGAAGTGGTGGAGGATTATCAACTGGTGCTCAGTGAGGCCGGGTTGAATGCCAAATGCATGGACTGCGCCGTATTCGCGCTGGAAAATGCCGCTGAGATTACCGGTGAACATGCAGCGCCTACCGGTGGTGCATATGCGCTGCCGGATGAAGACGCCGAGGTGAATGCGCTGGTGAATATCGGTGCCAATATGATGAATATCAATGTGCTGATTGATGGCCGTATGGCCTTTGTGCGTGATCAGTTTTATGGCGGCGGCAACCTGACTGAAGAGATTCAGAAGGCGCATAACATCAGTTATCAGGCCGCCGAACAGCTGAAAACAGAGGGTTTTGAAGATATTGATACGGATGCGCTGGAGCGATTCTATGTCGGGCTGACTTCTGAACTGGTGCGTTCGCTGGATTTTTATTCCGCCAGTCGGCCTGATTTCCCGGTGCGTAAACTGTTTTTGAGCGGCGGTTGTGCCTTATTGCCGAATATCGCGACAGAACTGGAGCAGCGTCTGGGTATTGATGCGAAAGTATTAAATCCATTCAACAATATCAGCATTCCATCACGCAAGTTTGATGCGGACAGCTTGAAAAAAACCGGTACGATGATGATGGTACCGGTCGGCCTGGCATTACGGCAGTTTGACGTATGATTCGCATTAACCTTATTCCCTATCGTGCTGAGCGTCAGCAGCAACAGACCATGCAGCATGTCAGCGCATTTTTTGCCGTTGTTGTGCTGGCTGCCCTGCTGGCGCTCGGAGCGCATACCTTTGCTTCCTTGCAACTGGCTGATCTGAAAGAAGAAACGATTGCGATTCAGAAACAGAATGATGATCTGAAAAGTAAAATTGGTACGATTGCCAATCTGGCCAGTCTGCGTTCCGATGTGGAGCGCAAGCTCAAGATTGTTGATCGTTTACAGGAGGGCCGGTTCCGATCCCTGAAAACCCTGCATGCCATTGCCCGCGTGATTCCTGAAAATGTCTGGCTGGATAAAATCAAGGAAACGGGTAGCACGATTGAACTGTCCGGCCTGGGTGAAAGTAACAAGGCTGTGGCCAGTTTCATGCGCAAGCTGGATATGTCGCCGCTGTTTAGCGATGTGCGGCTGGGTGAGATCCGCCGGGTGATGAAGGGTGGTTTGCCGGTGCGCCGCTTTAGTCTGAAACTGACGCGCGTGGATGACAAGCCGGCTCATCCGGTCAAAAAACCGAAATCAAATCGACGGAAGGCATCCTGATGTTGGAGTCCATAAAAGCGTCCCTGTATGAATCGCTGCGGCCCATGCTGCCATTGCCGTTGTGGCAAAAACTGTTGTTTTTGCTGGCTACATTTGTTCTGATCGGCGCCACCTATTTTTATATGGGCTGGATGCCGATTCAGAAGGAGATTGCGCAGCAGCAATCGCAACTGAAATTACAGCATGTCATATTGATCAGGAACCAGCATCTGGCGCACGATTTGCCACGCAAGCAAAAAGAATATGCCAATCTTGAGAAGCAGTTGAAGGTAGCGCTGAATATGCTGCCCAGGAAATCACAGATTCCCGATTTGCTGGAAAATGTATCGTGGGCAGGCAAGGATTCCGGCCTGGTATTCAAGACATTCAAGCCGGGTCGGGATGTAAACAAACAGATTTATGCCGAAGTGCCGGTCAGCTTTCATATTTCCGGCAGTTTTCGGCAGCTGCTGACGTTCCTGAAACGGGTTGGTGAAATGTCACGTATTGTGGATATAAAATACCTGACCTTAACAACAGGAAAATCCCCTGAAGAGCTGTCCGTGACCGGGCAGGCGGTGACATACAGATTTGTGGAAGCAACAGCGGCTAAGGCACGGACAGGGCGGCGCAAATGAGCAGATTACAGGCCGGGGAGACAGACATGAGACACAGAATGAATAATGGCTTCGCGTATGGCTGCGGTGACAGCAGGCGTCATCTTGCCCGCCTGATGGCGGCCATGGTAGTGATGATGACGTTCGTTTGCGCACAGGCATCATGGGCCGCTGCGGCGAGCATTGAAAGTCTCAAATTATTGTCCGGTGGCGCGAGCCAGAGTCTCCGGATTGGCATGGATGCGGCTGCTGAATATCAGGTATTTAATCTGCAGGGGCCGAATCGTCTGGTGTTGAGTTTTCCCGGCGCCAGCCTGTCCGACAAGATTGTTGCGCTGGACGGTGATGGCGGCGTTGAGAATGTTGTACCGATTCAGGATGACAACGGGACCCGTATCGAGATTGGATTATCTGCCGGGACGACGTATGATATTGTTGAAAAGGGTAATGACCTGTTGGTGAGATTTGCATCCAAAGCGGTGGCCAAAGCCGGCTCTGAGGGCGCTGTCTTGCAGGATATCGAAGTGCGCGATCAGGGTGCGGTGACCAAGCTGGTGTTGCGCGGTCAGCATCTGGATGTCAATCACAATGCACTGGTGACCAATGATGGCAAAACCATGGTGCTCGATTTCTGGGGCGGCCAGTCCAAATTGCCGAAGGAATATTACACTTATACATCGCAACGCGTGAATGAT
>CAZXAI010000208.1:0-3067 GCA_964638265.1 uncultured Zetaproteobacteria bacterium | reverse complement strand
GTTCGGCGCAGGCGGTCGAATTCCTGCAATCCAAAGGCTATGACAAGGTCAGCAATCTGGCCGGCGGCATTATACGCTGGATTGATGATGTGGATGGTGCTCTGCAAACATACTAAGCGGGCAATCAGCTCTTCCCGACCGTAAAAGGAACATTGATCAGTTGCTCCGCCTGTTCTGCCGGAACAGGCGGACTGAATAAATAACCCTGGATCTGATCACATTGTAAATCGTTCAGGAAGTGGAATTGCTCGGCATTTTCGACGCCCTCTGCCACGACAGCCAGACCCAGCGCATGCGCCAGTTTGACGATGGCTGTGGTGATGGTGCCGTCCTGCTCATCATCCGGCAGGTTCATGACAAAAGAACGATCCACTTTCAGCACATCTATGGGGAAGTGTTTGAGGTAGGCCATGCTGGAATAACCGGTGCCGAAATCGTCAATCGATATTTTCATGCCCATCTTTTTTATCTCACCGAGCACCAGCATGGCCGTATCCGCATCCTGCATCAATACGCTCTCGGTAATTTCAAATTCCAGGTATTTCGGCTGCATGCCGGTTTCTTCCAGAATATCGCGAACGGCGTGTAACAACTGGCGATCCGCAAACTGGTGGCATGACAGGTTCACGGAAATATTAATCGGGCCGAAGCCCGCCTCAAGCCAGGCCTGATGCTGGCGGCAAGCCGTCTTGATCACCCATTTCCCCATCGGAATAATCAGACCGGAATCCTCCGCCACAGAAATAAAATCCAGCGGCGGCACCATGCCTTTTTCCGGGTGGATCCATCGAATCAACGCCTCGAAGCCCGAGACTTGCAGGCTGCTGCCGGCCACCTTGGGCTGGTAGAACAGTGTCATCTCATCATGTTCCAGCGCATGGTATAATTCACCCTCCAGCTGGAGGCGATTCTGGCTTTGGCGACGCAATTCATCGTCATAAAAGAACACCCCGTTGCGGCCGCTGGACTTCACCTGATACATGGCAGCATCGGCATGTTTGAGCAGGGTATCAATTTCATCACCATCGTCCGGATAAATGGCAACACCAATACTGGAGGTGACCACGACCCGGTTACCGGCCAGCATGAATGGCTCATTCAGGCTTGCCAGAATACGATCCGATACAATATGAACATGCTTCTCATGCATGATATCCACCAGCATGACGGTAAATTCATCGCCGCCGAGCCGGGCCAGAGAATGCTGGCGCGCATGATCGCCCGGTGGATGGGGAGAATCTGTAGCGGCCAGGTCGGTAGCGCGAATACTCTGCTGCAAGCGGCGGGAAAACTCCTGCAGCAACTGGTCGCCGGCCACATGGCCCAGGCTATCGTTGATACGCTTGAAATTATCCAGATCCAGAAACAGCACTGCGATTTTTGTGCCGCTACGCCGGGCATGGTGCATGGCCATGCTCAAGTGTTCCCGGAACAGGGTTCTGTTGGGCAGTCCGGTCACCTGATCATAAAATGCCAGTTTCCGAATCGCGTCGTCGGCTTTTTTTCGATCAGTGATATCCTGCATGGTTCCGAACAGATGATGTTTGCGCGCCTGCGGATTGCTTTCGGCATGTATCTGCAGCGTCCGCTCCACACCATCCTGACGGCAAATGCGCAGCTCCACATCGACGCTACCACCATCTGAGGCACGCTCGATAGCCCGGTTCAGCGTTTTTTTATCCTCGTCATGCACTGCATGGATAAATAACTGATGAAACACACAGGGCGAAGCCATGGGCACATCGAAGATGCGACATATTTCATCGGATACATGCATTTCTTCACTGCTTAAATCCCAGGTCCAGTTACCCATACGGGCAATGCGTTGCGCTTCAGCCAGCAGACGTTCATTGGTTTTTGCCGAACGCATGGCTGCACTGGCGCGCAAAATAAACTGCAAACGATGGGGCAACAGCAGCCCGTTGACTGGTTTGATGATGAAATCAGTAACGCCACAATCATAGGCCTGCCTGATCATATCGGCATCATCATCGGCTGCCATGATGACAACCGGCACATCATTAGCCGCAGACATGGCACGCAAATCACGGCAAACAGTCATGCCATCCATATCCGGCAGGTGGCTATTCATGAGCACCAGGGCCGGCATTTGTTCCTTGCATACATCCAACCCCTGCTGGCCGGATGCGACGGCAATGGCATCAAAACCGGCATCGCTGATGATCTGCTGCATCAATGCCCGCGCATGCGCATCCGGATCGACTATCAATATCGTTTCCAGCTGCATCATTTGCTGTAGCCCCTGATGGGAAAAATAAATAGCCATGACGCACAACGAGCAAGAGCTATGCCACCGCACCGGCCTGAAACAGCCGGGGCAGGCCAGCTGTTTTACGCCGTCATGACGCCATCATAAACATCAAGAGCGCCCTGCATGGATGCGCTATGCGCGCTGCTATTGGCCGGGGGTGAACCATGCGCGTTCACCCGGGTCACTCACTCGGGCGTAAACACCCAGCCGCCATGCGAGGAGAGTTCCACAGCCGCCTGATCGGGATCCTCGGCATGCTCGACGATAACATGCTGCATGTCGGAGATACTGTCCAGTTTAACCGCTTCAAAGCGCAATGCCATACCTGCATCCATGGCCCGGATAACAATGGCATCTGCGATAATCGGCAATTCATGTTCAACATGGCCCAGCAGGATATGAACCTGACAATGACTGCCGGCTTTCAGCACATGCTCCGAATGAACAAACACGCCGCCCATGCTCAAGTCCACGACCTTAACAGCAAACGAATCACCGTCATCCGGCGTGATCGTTGCCGCAATCGACACTGTAGAGCGACTGTATTGGCGCTGATTGTGATACAGTTTCATATGACTCCCCTAACCTGGAACTCATGAATGATCCAGGTTAACGCGCATGGACTTTTTCCACTCCGTGGTATGAAACAGTACCACGGGGTGGAAAAAATCATGCAGGCGCGTTGTTTGTTTCATGTTAACGCGCACCGCAATCTGGAGATACTAACCGGTTCAGTTGAACGTGAACAGTATGATTCATTTATACCATGCCCTGCTTGTGCTTGAATGCGCCCCC
>CAZXAI010000207.1:0-3067 GCA_964638265.1 uncultured Zetaproteobacteria bacterium | reverse complement strand
ACCACATACGCTTGCGAGCCCCCATTCAGAAAAAACTGGGAGATCGCATAACTGGCCTCGCTTCGATCATCCAGACCACCGAATATGCGCCCGAAATCTGCCATGCCGAATATCTGAACCGCCTCATCCATCGGTCCCTCTTTAAAAAAGTCGATAAATGCAGCAATCGAGGTACTCACACTGGTAACGGTGTGCACGCCACTTGGGACTTCCTCAATATATACGCCCGGATAACTTACTTGAACCATAGCGAACCTCCCCTGTAGTAAAATTGTTTCCATCAATTTACATCAAGGAGCCAGTTCTACCATGTATATTTCTTTTGTATGTCCCATAAACATGGGACAAAGAAATTCGATTTTGGCATGGTGGTTGCTGAAATCCGCCAGTGAACAAAGCCCCCCCGGGGCTAGATCGCGCCCTGTGCAGCGTTGAGCCTTTCGTCCTGTTGCTGCGCTTCTATTAATGCGGGCGCCCATTGGGCCGTGCGCCTGTACAACTGGAGCAACGCCATCAACAGTGTGGCCCAGCCGGTAAATGCACCGTTCACAACACCTTTCAGCACATGCAGCAGAGCGGAAAATATGTTACATGAAATCCGGAATATACTGGATTTCCGCTGCAGCGATGCGGCAATGGCACGGACATCTGCCGGGGCATCAGTGCTGTGTATGACCGCTCTGAAATCGAAATCCAGATCATGAAACACAACGGTTTGCTTCCGGCCCGAAATATCCAGCCGTTGTTGCGTAAAAAAACGGATAGAATGCACCATGGCCTTGACCACGGCCTGCACAGCTTCATACGACTTGAGAATGTAGTGATACGCTATTCTCGACACGCCTTTCATAACATCACCGGCAACACTGGCTGCTGATTTTATCACCCGCTTGAACCAGCCCCACATGCGCCTCACACCATCCCACAAGCGTGCGCCAAATGTGCTGACATGATCCCATACTGTTTGAATAAAGTGTTTATCATCCCGAAATTGCTCGAACAGTTCATCACTGTCCGGCAATGCATCCGCCTGATCCAGATCCCGATACAACTCGAAGCAGAACCGCCTGAATGATTTACCAAGGTAGGTTCTGCTGCGCATGGTCGAACGGGCCGATTGCCCCTTATCCACCCAGAATTGTTTCATCGCTTTAAACAGGGCTGATGTATGATTCAGCTCGGTGGCGCTACGCCCTGTAACGATGTCTTCATCCTGAAACCCCCGGGGATCAACATCATAGCCCAATAACCAGAGTTCAATTTTGGCAATATTAACAAGCAGAGTACGGGCGCTGTGCAGCCCGGCATGCTGCCGGGGTAGCAGGCGCTCTGATGCGCCCAGACGACGAATCAGTCCATCCTCATCAAATAATAATGTCAGCGTATCCAGGTGTAAATCAGGCATGAGATTCTCAGCACCGGTTACGTTATCAAATCCCAGTGCATCAATGGCATCCAGAAATCGCCCCAACCCGGCTCTGATCACAGACCTGTTGATGAGCCCGGGTTTATTTGCCATCAGACCCAGCGCAAACAAGCGTAAATGGGTTGCACGCATCAATGCAGGGCCAGCTTCGCCGTTGTTAAACCAGCCAGGCAAATGAGCCGGCTCTTCAAAGCTGACGAGCGCCTGCAGTGCCGACCATGTTTGCTCACCCACCCATGCATCCTGGGTTAATCCGGCTTCTTTCTGAAAGGCTCGGATAGCGTGTTTTATCGTATCATCCAGCAAGGCGCTGTTATCATCCGCGCCCAGATAACCGAGATTGAACAAGCGATTACGAAGCGTTCGAATACGGGAGGCGGCATAATCATCCGAACCCGATGGCTCCTGCTCCGGCAAGGGAGATATGATATTTTGCTCTCTGGCCTGCGTTAAGGCATCACCCAGCAATGCGTATCGTTTTATCTGCTGATCAATTTTTTGATCGGTTTGTCCATCCATCCGGTCATCCAGCTGCTGGTCGAACGGGCCGGATACAGCCATCTGAAGCTCTGATAAACCCGTATTCAGCCTGACCTGCAATTCGGACATTTATTTCAGGCCGATAATATCTCCGAACATATCCAGCAAACCCTGCCGCGTTTCAATACCCGCCAGGACGGCTGCGTCATGGATATCACGCACATGCGCCGGGCATTTATCGCTGGGCACCAGATTGATGGCATCACCATCAAAATTCATTTTTGTCACTGCCACCAGTGACAATGTACCGGCACTGGCTCCCTGTTGAAGAAATGCTTCAAAATCGTCCAGCTTGCCGCTGGCCTGGATATCTATGCTGCCGGTATAGGTCTGAACCTCCAATGAGGCAAGGTCGCCTGCCGCACTTTTCAAGCTTTCCAACGCGCCTTTTAATCCTTTCGCCATGATCATCTCCTTGATTTTTCGTTGCCATAAACAAACAACGCACCGGCATGGCTGCTCCCTTTCGAGCTACTGTTTCATGCCACCGGGTGGAACAATCCATGTAGGTTCATATTAGCCCCGCACCATGCCTATCTGCCGCGCTTCAAACACAGCTTCCGAACGGGAATGGACTTTGAGTTTTTTATAGATGCGCTTGGCATGGGTCTGAATCGTCGTCAACTTGCAATCCAGCAGTTCCGCTGCTTCACAATAGCTGTAGCCCTTGGCAAACATATTCAATACTTCATTTTCCTTGCAGGACAAACTACAGATATTCAGTTCATGATTGCGCTTTTGCCTGTTGCGGGTCTGTTCAACAGCAACACTTGTAGGTGATGACAAGGCCAACAATATTTCCAGTTCAGCCAGATCTTTGGCCATAGAGCAATGCAGTGCCTGCAGGTGCTGATAAACCGCGACCAGGGCATCGCGCTCCGATGGCATGCCCTCTGATTGTTGCAACATCGCCGGGTGCAGTTCGCGGCTATAGCCCAACACTTGCGCCCGCAGCTTTTCGAGATTGATCGTTTGGTAATAAAGCCGTTCCATCAGCATACCTCCCCACCAGGTTGATATCCAGATATATAGACTACTATCTCGAATATAGCAAATTAAAGTGCAAGCCTAACGCGAAAGAGGGACGTGACATTAAGTCAC
>CAZXAI010000206.1:0-3092 GCA_964638265.1 uncultured Zetaproteobacteria bacterium | reverse complement strand
CGGCGTCGGGCAGATCGGCAAACATCGAGAAGGCCACGCCCGGATTATAGGCGCGGATAATATTAAAAAAGCCGTCGATAACGACAAAGGCATGAAAATCCGGCTGCTGAATCCACCATTTTGAAACCTGATCGGCAGTAATCAGCAGGGTGAATAGTCCGATCTGTTTATAGCTGCGAGTCATGGTGTATCCTTGATGATTTGATTTCAAAACTCTGCGGGCATGGGTGGTGAAGTCAATATCCCCGGCATCATCCGCTTCAGCATACAGTCCTGCCCGGCCCTGGCCTATTGCCCGCTGCGTATCGAAAGGTGGATAACATCACGCGCGCTCATGAATAAATCAGAATTATTCTGATACCGTCGCAGCAGGCATGTTACTAGCATTGCACTCGGGGCGGGAGACAACCCCGGTAACAATCCATTGAACGCGCATGGCCTTTTTCACGCCATGCAAGCCGGGTTGTTTGTTTCATGTTCAGCCACGGCCGGTAAGTTGATCCAGGGAGGAACAATGACCAATATGCCCAAAGCATGCTATAATTATAATCACGGAGGGTGCTACCGGAGGCCGAATGGATATTAAACCAACCGAACTGCACACATATCAGCTTGAGTTGTAGATGCAGCGCAATGTGTTGCACCGACGCGAGGCCGAACTGGCCAGCATGCGCAACAGCTATGCCGGCTTCTATGATTTCGCTCCAATCGCTTATGTCGCCATCAATGACCAGGGCATCATCCTGCAAGCCAACCTGACACTGGCCGATTGGCTGGGCGCAGATCGAAAACAGCTGATCGGCGATCAGTTCGCACGCTTTATTGATCCGGGTTACAGCGATCCATGGCGTCTGTATATCGCCCGCCTGTTGAAACATCACGGACAACAGCGTTGCGAACTGGCGCTAAGGCGTGATGACGGCTCCTGCTTAGCCGCCCAACTCGACAGCCTGCCGGCAGTCAACGATGACAAGGCGATCCTGCATATCGCCCTGACCGATATCAGCGAGCGCAAAAAACATGATGCGCCGGGTCGATCAGTGAGAGCATGCTATGCCGACCCGGTGCAGCGGGATGAGTTATTGATGGCACTGCTGCAAAAGGAGCAGAGGCAACAGGAGTTGCTACAGGAGAATCGCGCCCTGATACGGCGCCTGATGCAGGTGCAGGAGAAAGAGCGGCGCCTGCTGGCGCGCGACCTGCACGACGAACTGGGCCAGTTGCTGACCAGCATCAAAACGCGGGCGGAGTTCATTGCCCGGCACGTGCAGGATAGCGAACTGCGTGATGTGGCCGCAGAGATTGTCCGTGATACCAGCGCCTCATTCGATGCCAGCAACGCCATGCTATTGAAGCTGAGGCCGGGCGTCCTGGACATACTGGGGCTTGCCGCTGCGCTGACCGAACTGACCGGGCAATGGAAAAAACAGGCCGGCGTCAGCTGTGCGCTGCATATCAACGGGGATATTGACCACCTGAGTGAATTGCATGCCATCGCCATCTACCGGCTGATTCAGGAGGGGCTGACCAATGCCCGCCGCCATGGCAAGGCGACGTGTGTGGAGCTTATTGTAACACATGTGCCGCCGCATGCAGGACGGGAGGGACGGGCAATCATCGAGATCAATGACAACGGCAAGGGACTGCGCGGACAACAGGCCCACAAGGGTCTGGGCATTATCGGCATGCGCGAACGCGTCCATGCGCTGGGCGGCACATTCCTGCTGACGGACATACCCGGTGATGGCGTGCGTATTGAGGCGGTACTGCCCCTCAGCGGGGAGGATACACAATGACTGCCATTGCGCCCATTCGCGTTCAACTGGTTGATGATCATGATATTGTGCGCGCAGGCTTTCGGCATTTGCTGGAAAAAGAGTGCAATATTGAGGTGGTAGCTGAATCGGGCAGCGGCAAACAGGCCTGTCTCGATTACGAAGCAAGCTTGCCCGATGTGCTGCTGATGGATATATCCCTGCCCGACATCAGCGGCATTGAAACAATGCGCCGGATTTTACTGGCCCACCCCGAGGCACGCATTCTGGTACTGAGCATGCATACCGGCATGGTGGCGGAACGCGCCATGCAACTGGGCGCGCGCGCTTTTGTCTGCAAAGGCAGCGGCACGACCACGCTGCTGACGGCCATTCACACTGTCATGCGGGACGAGCGCTATCTGGATGATAATGCGGCTGTACCGCTGTCGGAAAAGCAGGCTGCCGATCCGCTCAAACCCCTGTCTCAACCCCTGACCCGGCGCGAACTGGAAATCTGCATGTACCTGACCGAAGGGCGCAGTGTGAACGAGATAGCCCAGGTCCTGCACCTGAGCGACAAGACAGTTTACACCCACCGACAGCATATCATGGACAAACTGGGCGTGGTTACGCCGGTCAAGCTGGCGCAAGTGGCAGCCCGCATGGGCATTCTGTTTACAACCGGAGTATGATTCGAACAGGCATTCGCCCTGCATCACGCATTCTTCATGACAATATCAGAATTATTCTGATATCGTCGCAGCAGGCCTGCCACTAGTATGAGCATGCCCGGGACGAAATACGCCGTCACAGCCCGCGCATCCGAGGAGCAAGCATGAGCGACACAACGAATCAACAGCTTCCATCCAGGCGAGCATTACTCGCAGATGATGATCACGCCCTGCGCAGACTGGTGGGAGAAATCATCCATTCCTTCGGCTTCCGGGTCACCTATGCCGAGAATGGCAAACGAGCGCTGGAACTGTACAATCAGGCACAGGGTCGGTTTGACCTGTTGATTACGGATATCTGCATGCCGGAGATGAACGGGAACGCGTTGATCCATGCGATTCGCATACAAGACCAGAAACTCCCGATCATCGCCATTACCGGCTATGCCGAGCCGGAACTAACTGGCGAGCTGGAATCATTCCATGTGCGCCTGTTTGACAAGCCGATTAATTTCCAGGCTCTGCACGCCTACATTGATACGCTGTACCCCGACAACCCAACATGAAGAACCTTTAACTCATGATTCACCCTTAACTCAGATGCTGCTGGCTAATGTTCGCGACGTCTGGCGCCATTCCTCCCTCCCCTCCCTAGTGTTTTGCG
>CAZXAI010000205.1:0-3095 GCA_964638265.1 uncultured Zetaproteobacteria bacterium | reverse complement strand
ATGATAATTTTTCAGGACAGAAAAATTACACGCGCTTTAGCGCGCTCGCAGAGTGATGCACACGGATGTGCATCATGAACTATACCGATATCTTCATTCGCCGGCCGGTGCTGGCATGTACGATCAGTCTGCTGCTGCTGGTGCTCGGGCTGCAGGCCATTATCACTATGCCGATCCGCCAGTATCCGGAAACCCAGAACGCCGTGGTCACGGTCAGTACGGTCTATTACGGCGCTGATGCCAAAACGGTGGCCGGCTTTATCACCCAGCCACTGGAAACGGCCATCGCCCAGGCCGGGGGCATTGATTATATGTCCTCGACCAGCGTCAGCAATGCCTCGACGATTTCGGTCACCCTGCGCCTGAATTACGATGCCAATCGCGCCCTGACCGATATCAATACCCGGGTGAATGCGGTGCTCAACCGCTTGCCGCCGGCGGCGCAGCAGCCGGTATTGAGCGTGCAGGTCGGCAAGACGGTGGATTCGATGTATATGGGTTTTTTCAGCAAGCAGTTGCCGAATAACAATATCACCGATTATTTGTTGCGCGTGGTCAAGCCGCAGCTCGACGGCATCAAGGGCGTACAGCGCGCCGAGATTATCGGCGGACGCGAATTTGCCCTGCGCGCCTGGCTCGATCCGGATCGCATGGCGGCGCACGGGGTGACGGCCAGCGATGTGTATGCGGCGCTGGCGGCGAATAATTATCTGACCACGCTGGGCGCGACCAAGGGGCAGATGGTCAGCGTGGAACTCAACGCCACCACCGATCTGCATACGGTGGATGCCTTCAAGGCGCTGGTGATCCGGCTGCAGAACGGCGCGCCAGTGCGCCTGTCCGATGTGGCCAATGTGGTACTGGGCGCGGAGGACTACAATTTAACCACGGCCTTTGATGGCGATAAATCGGTATTTATCGGCATCAAGGTGGCGCCGGATGCCAATGTGCTGGACGTGATCCAGCGCGTGCGGGATCGGTTCCCGGATATTCAGGCTCAGATGCCCAATGGTTTGAGCGGCAAGATAGTCTATGACGGCACCAAATTTATTCACAGCTCGATTGATGAAGTGCTCAAAACGCTCGGCGAGGCGCTGCTGATTGTGACGCTGGTGGTGTTTATCTTTCTCGGCAGCTGGCGCGCGGTCATGGTGCCGCTGGTGGCCATTCCGTTATCGCTGGTCGGGGCGTTTTTTGTCATGATGGCTCTGGGTTACACGATTAACCTGCTGACCCTGCTGGCGCTGGTGCTGGCGATCGGGCTGGTAGTGGATGATGCGATTATCGTGGTGGAAAATGTGGATCGGCACATGCACCGGGAAGGCAAAACGCCGTTCGAGGCGGCGCTGCTGGCGGCGCGCGAGCTGGGCGGGCCGATTATCGCCATGAGCGTAGTGCTGATCGCCGCCTATGTGCCGATAGGCTTTCAGGGCGGCTTAACCGGCGCGCTGTTCAGTGAATTCGCCTTTACGCTGGCGGGTGCCGTGACCATTTCGGCTATTGTGGCGCTGACCCTGTCGCCCATGATGACCGCGAAAATATTCACGCCCGGCCAGCAGGATAATCGTTTGGTGGTGACGATTGACCGTCAGTTTTCGCGTCTGCATGCGGCTTATCAGCGGCGTTTGAGCGGGGCTCTGCAAACATGGCCGGTGATGGTGGTGATGGGCGGGCTGCTGCTGTGTCTGGTCGCCTATTTATTTGCCACCTCCAAAGCCGAGCTGGCGCCGCAGGAAGATCAGGGGCTGGTGGCCGGTCAGGTGGTCGGCGCGCCCAATGCCACAGCGCAGCAGATGAATGCGTATGCCGATCAGATGTTCCAGATGGCCAAATCATTGCCCGAATACGATCAGATGTTTCAGCTGACCGGCGTGCCGACGACCAGCCGGGGCATTGGCGGGGTGCTGTTCAAGCCGTGGAACGAGCGCACGCGCAGCGCCGCCCAATTGCAAAAGGAGTTGCAGGCGCGCTGGAATCATATTGCCGGCGCGCGCGTGGCCGCCTTCCAGTTTCCATCCCTGCCGGGGGCGGGTGGTTTGCCCCTGCAGTTTGTCATCAAAACCACCCAGGGCTTTGATAAACTGAATCAGATTGCGGCGGCAGTGGTGGCAAAAGCGCAGGCCAGCGGCATGTTTTTCTTTATCGACAGTGATCTGAAAATCGACAAGCCGCAGAGCACGCTCCGGGTGGATCGTGATCTGGTCGCTGATCTCGGCCTGACCCAGCAGCAGGTGGGCGCGGCGCTGGGGGCGGCGCTGGGCGGCGGTTATGTGAATTATTTTTCCATCGACGGGCGTTCCTACCGGGTCATGCCGCAGGTAGCGCAGCCGGCGCGCCTGAATCCCGATCAGGTACTCAATTATTATATCCGGGCGGCCAACGGTGCGATGATTCCCGCCTCGACGGTGGCGCGGCTGACCCATGAGGTAGCGCCGGAATCGATCAACCATTTTCAGCAGTTGAATTCGGCCACCGTGTCCGGCGTGTATGTCGGCGGCCTGTCGCAGCAGCAGGTGCTGGATTTTATGAGCCGCACGCTGGCTGAAGTAGCGCCGAGCGGTTATTCGATAGATTACGCCGGCCAGACGCGGCAGTTCGTGCAGGAGTCCGGCGGTTTTGTGTATATGATGCTGCTGGCCATTGTGATTGTGTTTCTGGCCCTGTCCATCCAGTTCAACAGCTTTCGCGATCCGCTGGTAATTCTGGTGTCGGTGCCGATGGCGCTGCTCGGCGCATTGCTGTTTATCAACCTGGGGCTGGCCACGATCAATATTTATACGCAGGTCGGGCTGGTGACGCTGATGGGGCTCATCAGCAAACACGGCATTCTGATGGTGCAGTTCGCCAACGCATTGCAGCTGGCGGGCAGGAGCAAGCTGGAGGCGATTATCGAAGCCTCCGGCGTGCGTCTGCGTCCGATTCTGATGACCACGGCGGCAATGGTGCTGGGCGTGTTGCCGCTGGTGCTGGCCAGCGGCGCGGGTGCGGCAGGGCGCTATTCGATGGGACTGGTTATTTTTACCGGTCTGTCCATCGGCACCCTGTTCACGCTGTTTGTCGTGCCGGCCATGTATATGCTGGTAGCCAGTGATCGT
>CAZXAI010000204.1:0-3095 GCA_964638265.1 uncultured Zetaproteobacteria bacterium | reverse complement strand
TAAAAAATATTCGCCCGCTTGGAATGCAGGATCGCTTTCAGGTTTTGCGGCGACAGGCTATCCATTAGAAATGAATGGAAAATGGTACAAGTTGCTCAATCCAGCCACAAAACGCTCACGAATCACTTTGCTCTGTTGCCACCAAGTATACGCCACCGCCGCCACATCCAGATAATGGTAAGGCAACAGGTGATAGGCAGAGCCGCCTTCTTCTTCGGCCTTTGCCTTGCCCCAATATTTAAAATATTCAGACATTCAGCGCTACCTTGAAGTGGGATAGGTTTGCGTCATTTTCTACAAATATTTCCATGCTTCACCCTCTTCAGGCCGTTCCCAATCTTCTGCCAGTGCTGCTTCGCTCAGCATTGCAGCCTCCAGTCTTTGCTCAGGATATGCTTGCACCTCATGCAAAGCCAGCCGTGAACGCTGGGGGTAGTTTTCCAGCACCTGATCCTCGCGCCACCCTGTCGCCAACAAGCCACGAATAAACGCCACAGACAATCTCGTGCCCTTCACGACCGGCTTGCCGCCCAGCACTTCCAGGTTCGATGTAATCATGCTTTTCACCCCTTCTGCACCAGCCTCCCGCAAGGGAATTGCGCAAGTATAACCGGCGAAAGGCGCAAAACACGGGACTTAATATAAGAATTATGAATTTGGAATGATGAAGTTCAAATCAACAATAGCTTGCAGGTCATACTAACGCGCAGCCGACGGAGAAGAGGTCGTGGTCACATCCCATGGCAAACCCGTTGCACGGTTGGCGCCGATTTCTCCGTTATCGAAAGATAAAGAAACCGCTACCATTGAATGGCTCAGGGTGCAGCCCTGGATTCGGCCAGGCAATGGCGGTAAATCTGTCGGATTACAAAAAGGCATCCGTTTACGTGGCACAGGCTCATCTGCATCAGAAATAGTGCTTGAAAACCGGGAATGATTCTCTACCTGGATACGTCGGCGCTCCTACACCTGTATATCGATGGGCCGCAGCATGCCCGTATCGTCGAAATCACCAATGGCACCACCAGCATTCTTATAACCCACCTCATTGCCTACACTGAAATGCGCGCTGCTCTGGCGCGTATGAAGCGGATGCATTTGAATTGTACTGTTTTGCCGCCAGTAGCAACCGCTCGGCAACGGCCCGGCGTAGCGAATCGGGTGAAATCACCTCCACTGCCGGGCCGTAGCGGCAGATATCCATGATTAACTCGGTGGGATTACCATAGGGAATCGACAATTCATAACTGCCATCGGCCAGCCAATCCCCCTGCTGCTCGGGGAACCATGCCTCGTCCGCCGCCCAGCGCGCGGCTGTGGCGGTAAAACGCAGGCGGGCCGTCGCGGTTGCTGCGCCGCCGAATATGCCATAACTGCGCGTCAGCCGCCGATCCATTTCCTGCGCATCCACATCCTGCGCCGCTGCATCCAGCAGGCGGTTGTCTGTCATATTTTCCACGGCGAAGGTGCGCAGATCGTCCGCCTGATGGCACCAGACATCAAGATACCAGTTGTTTTTGTAAAGTATGAGACGCTGCGGCGAAACCTGGCGCTGGCGTTTTTCACCCCGGCTTCTGCTAATGTAGCGAGTAGATAAACGCCTGCGTTCCAGCAAGGCCGCAGCAATCAGCGGGAAATGCGGCAGCTGCCGGTTCCTGCGCCCGAAATCGGGAATCCGAATCCGGTCTATTTCCCTGATTGCCGATGAAGCAACCCGGCCCAGACTCTTTTCGATCCGGCGTCGCATCTGCCCCAGTTCATCATTCAGAAAACCGCTACCGATGCCGGATGCTGTTTTCTGCATCACCATCAGCGCTTCCATTTCGCTGGTATTGAACCAGACGCCGGGCAATTCAAATGCAGTATCGCAGTCATAGAAATAACCATCGCCGCGTTTGTTGCGTATCGGCGCATTCAGATAATCCCTCATTTCAGCCAGGATGCGTTTTACGCAGGAGGGAGAGCACTCCAGCTTCTCACACAAAGTCTGCATCGCGACCGGATACCGGTGCGTCGATAATATGCCATGCAAGGCGTATATGCGGTCGAATTTGTCCATAACTGCCCCCCTGTTCACCATTCAAAATGCCTAATTCTAAATTTTCTGCCACAATGCGCCGTATGACCACACAATTCCAGCATCAACCGCAACTGCCGGCACTCTCGCTGGCCGCACTGCAAACCATCATGAGCGAATGGAAACAGCCGCAATTTCGCGCCAGACAGGTGCTGGACTGGCGCAACAAGGGCGTACTGAACCCCGATGCGATGAAAAATATTTCGTCCGATCTGCGCCAGAAACTCAAGGACGAAATCTGCTGTGAACCATTAACACTGATCCGGCGCGAATGCTCCACCGATGGCACGCGTAAATATGTCTTTGCGCTGAGGCGTGAACGCTTCGCCGGCAAGATGATTGAGTCTGTGTTTATTCCAGAGGAGAAACGCGGCACCGTCTGTATTTCCTCCCAGGTCGGCTGCGTGCTCGATTGCCCCTTCTGCCATACCGGCACGCAGGGTTTTGAAGCCAATCTGACGGCGGGTGAAATCATCGCCCAGGTATTGGCCATCAAGGCCGATCTACATGCAGAACCATTACCCGCAGAACTACACAGCGATATCACCCATATCGTCTATATGGGCATGGGCGAACCGATGGCCAATGAAGCAGCGGTATTCGACAGCATCGGCCTGCTCATGGATGAGGACGGGCTGAATATCTCGCGCCGCCGCATTACCGTATCCACCTCCGGCCTGATTCCGCAGATTCAGCGCCTCGGTGACATTCATCCGGTCAATCTGGCTATTTCGCTGCATTCGGCCATCGACGACAAACGCGATACGCTGGTGCCGATCAATCGCAAGCACCCACTGGCAGCACTGCGCCAGTGTCTGAACGCCTACCCGGTCGGCAAGCAGCGCCATATCACGCTCGAATATGTATTGCTCGATCAGGCCAATGATCAGCCGGAGGATTTGCAGGCCCTGATCCGCTTCGTCAATCCCGAACGCGAACGGGTCAACCTGATTCAGTTCAACCCGTATCCCGGCAGCCCGTACGCGGGAGCATCAAAGCAACACATGAGAAGATTTGC
>CAZXAI010000203.1:0-3127 GCA_964638265.1 uncultured Zetaproteobacteria bacterium | reverse complement strand
GAATTAAAAACACATGCGCCCAGATCGCAAACGAAAGCAGTTCGCCGTCATCAATCAGCCGCTTGACCCAGTCATGCGTCAAATATAACCAGATCGGAAACAACACATCAAATACCATCACGCAACTCATCAGAATGATATGCATGACATGGTTTTTTTGAACCAGCCAGGCCGCAGCCAATACTACAAAACTGATCAGGACAACCATAACAGATAACGGCATCGGCGCATGCTATGCCAATGCCGGCTGATTGCACCCCCCTTATATACCCCTGTTTATGTATTATTATATAGTTACCTTGCATGCTGTGGGTCGAACGCTAGTCTGCCCGCCATGCCCAAGCCATCCCCCAACGAACATCTGTACCTTGTTAAATTTCTAATCATGTCAGTCGTATCTTTTTTTATCGGCACCGTTCAGGGCCTGTTGCAGGTCACCCCGCCGGTACGCGCCTGGCTGGATTCTATCGGCAGCCCGTATGGCGGCCCCGGCCACATGATCGACCCGCTGGCCCATGCCCATATCAACCTGGTGGGCGGCGTCACCATACTCGGCATGGCTGTTACGTATTATATGCTGCCCAAAATCACCGGCAAACCGATTCATTCCAAACGGCTCGCCGAACACTCGTTCTGGTGGACTACCATAGGCGTGTCGGGATTTTATATCTCCCTGCTGATTTTCGGCTTTATCGAAGGCAATCTGTGGCTCACGGATCCATCCCTGGTACCGGCGGTGCACCAGTATTATGGCCCGGTGATTTCTGTGGTCGCATCTATTCTGGCCGTAGGTTTCTGGATCTATCTGGCCAATGTGATGATGACCCTGAAAGACATTTATAAAAAGGACAGCTGAGTCCATGCGTCTGGAGTGCGGTTGTCCATCGGACTACCCCGACTGGGACGGGCAGGATATTGACCTGGGTGCAACGCTGGTGCATGAACAGGCCAGCGCCATGTTCTTCCATATGCCCATTGGCTTTGAGGCATGTCTGGATCGGCAACATAGCGATATAGCGACACTGGAACTGAGTGAACAATGGCCCGGCTTTGTACTGGCTGAGTCCGGCATGTTTCGCGGTCGTATTCTGGCTCTGTTGAGCGAAGACAACTCCCCGGCTCGCAAAACGTACCGCTTAAAAAACCCGTATATGCTGCGTGTACAATTATTCAAAGGAAATCTCAAAGGTATCAAAACCATTATTCGTCAAATGCAGTCCGCGCTGTTTGATGAAGGCCGCATGCCCAAAAACCTGTTTCTGAGTTACCTCACCTGCCCGCGTTGCCAGGCCGAACGCGGCGGCACCCAAATCATGCTGCTGCGCCACTGGGTAAAGAGCCCCAAACTAACAGCCCGCCTGGCCAAACAGAAAAAAACCTGAGCCCGTCAGGAAAAAGCCTCACGCCTCACCTGGTGCCCCTTACGGATTTAAAATAAGCAATAATATCAGCACGATCCCCGGCTGCCAGCGGCGGCATACTCATGGTCGTATTGGCCTTGACCCTGCGCGGCCCGCTCAACCAGGCCTCCAGTGCGGCATCATTCCATGTGTCAAACGGCACGCCGGTGATGGTCGGGGCCCGGCCATAAATATTCTTCAAGCCCGGGCCGACCCGTTTCCATTGACTGTACAGGTTATGGCAGGGCAGGCAGCGCACTTGCGCAACCACCTCTCCACGCTGTGCATCCACCGCATACGCCGGCACCGGCGCGCACAGCAACAGCAGGCACAGGAAGCCGCGCTTCATGGTTTTTCCGGGGCAAAGGCAAAGACCATTTCGCCATGCTTGCCTCCCCGTGTCAGGCGCACATACAGGTGATCATTGTGCACATCGCGCACGAGCAAAGCCTTGCGAAACACGCCCAGTGCCCCGTCCGGAATAGCCTGCTTCCAGCCAGAATCTTCGGTATGCACCTCCACCAGCAGGTCATTGATAAAACCACGCTGCTGGTGGTTGGCAATAAGAATAAATTCGTTCATGCCCTGCCGAATCGGAGCCGGCTGCGTTTCCATTGTAATGGTAATATCCTGCCATGATTGCGGCGCAGGCACCCAGCCCACGTCACCCGCCGAGCAGGCGCATAACAAACCCACCCACAGCAAGCGCAAGCCCATACGCATTCCTGCCATACGCATCACCGCTCCCGCGCAGCATTGCGCACCAGATATTCACGCACCGCAACCATCCTGTCAGCCGCCATCGGCGCAATCCGGCGCTCGATCCGGTGCTGCTGCATACGCGCAATCACACTCGGCCATTCCGCCGCCGTATGGGTCGTGGTTCTGGGCGGCACATGGCATACGGAGCACAGGGCGCGGTAATTCTGAAATGCCTGACTATCCATCTCCGGGTAGTCCACAGTCTGCTTCGGACTGCTGCCCGAATCGCAGGCGGCCAGCCCCAGAACCAGCATGATTCCGGACAGCAGAGCAACGCATTTCATTTATGCTGGCCACCATGACCGGGCATATCAATATCATCATCCTCGTGATCCGAATCCAGATGCCCGCCACGATCCGAGCCATACAGGTTGGTCATAAAAAAGACCGCACTGCCAGCCACGATAAAATACAGTACTGCATATACATGCCCCATGGTAAACCACGGACGCGGATGACCCGGCCTGTCGCCCCAGAATGGCAGCGATAAACCGAAAGCCACAATCAATACGCCGGCAATCACAGCATAAAACCATTTCGGAATGCGCTTCTGTGACTTGGGAATATGCTCGACCATCTCCCAGTCATCCATGCCGCGCTTCTCCAGCCGTTCCTCATCAGACTCATAACCATAATGATCCTCAGGTGTCTTGCCCCATTCCACATGGGCTGCTTCCATCTGTTTCTGCTCTTTTTTCGTCTCTGTCATTTCACACCTCATCAAACAACCATAAAAAAGCTCTCAACGCAAAGTTTCGCAAAGAAAGGTATTTAAATTTACTAACCACACCCAACTTATTCTCTTCAACGCAGGTCTGCATGAAAAGAAATACTTGGGTTGCACTTTTACCGGTTTTCCTTTGCGTACCTTCGCGTCCTCTGCGGTAAAAATCTTTTGGCTTATTATTCCACTCACCCGCCGGGCGCAAAGTGGGTGACATTAAACACGCCCGACCAGCCATCAT
>CAZXAI010000202.1:0-3127 GCA_964638265.1 uncultured Zetaproteobacteria bacterium | reverse complement strand
TACTTTTTTGGGCGGACTCTACAACCTCACGGACTCACTTGCCGGATGAACCGATTATCTTCCCCTCGGTCGGGGTGATGCCTGCATAACGCAGGCTGGGTTTGCCAGCTATGCTGGGCAAACGAAAAAGCCCCGTATTAACGGGGCTTTATATGGTGGCGCTTCAGGGACTCGAACCCCGGACACACGGATTATGATTCCGTTGCTCTAACCAACTGAGCTAAAGCGCCGTGAAGGTCGCGCATTTTAGGGAGAAGAGGGCTTCCGTCAATGCCCGAATGCAATCGGCTGATGCCCGCCATGCTCTTTCGTCGCATTCGTCCTGCTGCTTTGCTATCGTTCGCTCATGGTCATTTCGACAAGGGGAAAAAATTGAGCGCTACAGATACCAAACCAAAACGTATTCTTTCCGGCATGCGCCCGACCGGCAAACTGCATCTGGGTCACTATAAAGGCGTACTGGAAAACTGGCTCAAATTACAGGATGAGCACCAGTGTTTTTTCTTCGCCGCCGACTGGCATGCCCTGACCACTGACTATGCCAACCCCTCTATCGTCAAGGAGACCATCTGGGATATGCTGATCGACTGGCTGGCTGTCGGCATCGACCCGCAAAAAGCGGTCGTCTTTATTCAGTCGGAAGTGCCGGAACATGCCGAGTTACACCTGCTTTTTTCGTTTATGACGCCGCTGTCATGGCTGGAGCGCGTACCGACGTATAAAGACCAAATCGAGCAACTGCGCGAAAAAGATCTCGGCACTTATGGTTTCCTCGGCTACCCGTTATTGCAGGCTGCCGATATCCTGATTTATCGGGCCGACGGCGTGCCGGTCGGAGAAGATCAGGTGCCGCATGTCGAATTAACCAGAGAGGTCGCCCGCCGCTTTAATCATTTATATCGCAAAGGCATCCCGCCGTTGTTTCCCGAACCGCAATCGCTGTTAATGCCTGCCGCCAAGTTGCCCGGGCTGGACGGGCGCAAAATGAGCAAATCCTACGGCAATACGATTGAACTGGGTGAAACATGGAAAGTCACCGAGAAGAAGGTGAAAACCATGCCCACCGACCCGGCTCGCGTGCGCCGCAATGATCCGGGCACGCCGGAAAAATGTCCGGTATGGGATTTCCATCAGGTCTATTCGACCGAAGAGGAACGCGCCTGGGTGCAGGAAGGCTGTACGACAGCCGGTATCGGCTGCATCGACTGCAAGATGTGCGTGCTGGGGCACCTGGAAGCAGAGCTGCAACCGATTCGCGACCGCCGCGCCGACATCGCCTCCCGCCCGGATGATTTGAAAGATATCGTCCGCGCCGGCAATGAACGGGCCCGCATCGAGGCCGGGCGCACCATGGAGAAAGTGCGCAAGACGCTGAAAATGGGCTATCGCGTATGAACCAGGTCATGCAGCAGGCGCCGTTGATCGATACGGAGGAGATCCGCCCTGCCCTGCCGCCGGTGCAACTCGATCAGTTCGAGGGGCCGCTGGATGTATTGCTGCACCTGATTCGCAGCCAGGCAATGGATATCTTCGATATCCCGATGGCCATGGTCACCGGCCAGTATCTCGAAATCATGGAAGCACAAAAAGAGATGGATCTGGAAATCGCCGGTGATTATCTGGTCATGGCCAGCACCCTGATGCAATTGAAATCCCGCATGTTGCTGCCACGCCCTGAAATCGACGATGAGGGCAACGAGGTGGATCCGCGCGCCGAACTGGCAGCTCAATTGATTGCCTATGAGCAATACCGCATGCTGGCCGAAGCATTGAACGATCGCCCGCTGATGCAACGCGATGTATTCGTACGTTCCATCTTCCCGGAAGCCGATGATGTGGAGCGGCCACTGCCCGAAGGCGATCTCGATGCCCTGCTGCTGGCCTTCCGCAATGTGCTCCAACGGATCGGCGGCGAAGTGCGTCACCAGATTTTCACCGAAACCATGAGCGTGCGCGAACAGATGAGTATGGTACTGCAACGCCTGAAACAAGGCGGCATACAGCTGGATGAATTGTTACACGATTCCCCCGGCCGCGCAGCGCTGGTCACCACTGTGCTGGCCATCCTGGAGCTGTGGCGGCAGCAGAGCATCACTGTCGTGCAGAATGAAAATTACGGTGCCATTACCCTGCTGCCGAAGGAGGCCTTGCATTGAGCCTGCTGTCCGCCCAAATCGAGGCGCTTGTACTGGCCAGCGACGAACCGGTCACATTGCAGAAATGTCGTGATCTGCTGGGCGAGGATATTCTCTCATCGGATATCCGAGACGCACTGGCCGTGCTGGAAGCGCATTATTCAGAGCGCGGCATTAACCTCATTCAGGTTGCCGGCGGCTGGCAATTTCGCACCGCGCCGGCGCACGCCGAACTGGTGCGTCGATTATGGCATATCAAAGCGCCGCGATTATCCCGCTCGGCACTGGAAACGCTGGCTATTATCGCCTACCGGCAACCGGCCACGCGGGCGGAAATCGAAGCATTACGCGGTGTGAAAGTATCCAGCCAGATGATTGCCACCTTGCAGGAGCGCGGCTGGATTAAAGTGCTCGGTCGCAAGGACGTGCCGGGCCGACCGCATTTGTTTGGCACCGGCAAACAGTTCCTGATTGATTTCGGGCTGGGTGCGCTGAAAGATCTGCCGGACTCGGCTCAGTTGCTGGACGAAGATGAAATTCAGCAACTGGCGTCCACTCAGACCGCCACTCCGACTGTAACCGACCAAAGCGTTATTGCACAAACAGTGATGAAAAATATCGAATCACCCATGGAATATCATGACACAGAAGAACACACGCAAAGCACGGACAACGACGAAAGCGTCAGCACCCAGGCGTAACTCGCCCACAGACACGCAGCCAGATGATGGTGAACGCATCAACCGCTACCTGGCCGGATGCGGTCTGTGCTCGCGCCGCGAGGCCGACCGCTGGGTGGAAGCCGGGCGCGTCTCTATCAATCGTAAATTGTGTCAGGAACCGGGCACGAAGGTTCACAGTGGCGATATTGTTGCCGTCGATGGCAAGGTGGTTGAGAGACAACAGAGCCATACCTATATCCTGTATAACAAACCGACCGGCCAGCTCTGCTCGCGCAAGGATGACAAGCGCAAACGGCCGCTGATTTATGA
>CAZXAI010000201.1:0-3138 GCA_964638265.1 uncultured Zetaproteobacteria bacterium | reverse complement strand
GCAACATGATCCGTTCCGGCGCAAACCAGTAACCATTATATATGATCTTGGCATAGCGCGGCATGAGCTCGTCTTTCAGGTGTGCGGCCTCGCGATCCAGCGTAATCGACTCGATGGCGCGATGGGCTTTCAACATAATCGTGCCGCCCGGCGTTTCATAACAGCCGCGCGATTTCATGCCGACGAAGCGGTTTTCGACGATATCAATGCGACCGATGCCATGCTTGCCGCCGAGGCGGTTCAGTTCGGTGAGTACGCTCGCCGGCGTCATGGTTTCGCCGTTGATGGCGACAATATCACCGCGCTGATAACTCAGCTCGATATATTCCGCTTTATCCGGCGCCTGTTCGGGAGACACGCTCCAGCGCCACATCGATTCGGACGGTTCGCACCACGGATCTTCCAGATCGTAACCCTCGTAGGAAATGTGCAGCAGGTTGGCATCCATCGAATAGGGCGACTTGGAGCCGGAACGCTTGCGCTCGACCGGGATGCCGTGTTGCTCGGCAAAATCGAGCATATCCCCCCGCGATACCAGATTCCATTCGCGCCACGGCGCAATCACTTTAACATCCGGCTTCAGGGCATAAAACCCCAGTTCGAAACGCACCTGATCATTGCCCTTGCCGGTGGCTCCGTGCGATACTGCATCAGCCCCTTCGGCCTCGGCGATTTCAATCATGCGCTTGGAAATCAACGGCCGGGCGATGGAGGTGCCCAGCAGATATTCGCCTTCATATATGGCATTGGCACGGAACATCGGGAAGACATAATCGCGCACGAATTCTTCACGCAGGTCTTCAATATAAATCGAAGCAACGCCGCCGGCTTTGGCCTTGGCGCGTGCATCTTCGACTTCTTCACCCTGACCGAGGTCGGCGGTAAAGGTAATGACTTCGCAGTCGTATGTGTCCTGCAACCATTTCAGGATGATGGAGGTATCCAGCCCTCCGGAATAAGCCAGTACTGCTTTTTTAACGTCAGACATCGAAATCCTCTTCTATCAAGATTGTGTTACTTTAGTAAAAATTCCAGCAGCGCCTTCTGGGCGTGCAGGCGGTTTTCAGCCTCATCCCACACCACCGATTGCGGCCCGTCAATCACGCTGGCTGATACTTCCTCGCCTCTGTGCGCCGGCAGGCAGTGCATAAACAGCGCATCGCCATGGGCATGAGCCATGACGCGATCAGTGACGCAAAAACCTGCAAACGCCTGTTCGCGCTGCTCCTGCTCATCTTCCTGCCCCATCGAGGCCCATACGTCCGTAGTGACCAGATCCGCCTTGTATGCCGCCGTGACCGGATCATCGCTCAAGGATACATCTGCGCCGAGTACGCGCGCTGCGGCCATCATTTTCTCATCCGGCCGGTAACCGTCCGGGCAGGCCAGCTTCAGTTTATAACCAAAGGTGACCGCGCCATTGATCCATGAGTGAGCCATATTATTGCCATCGCCAATCCATGCCACGGTTTTATCCGCAATGGAGCCGCGATGTTCCTCATAGGTGAGTACATCGGCCAGAATCTGGCAGGGGTGGGTCAAATCGGTCAGGGCATTGATCACCGGCACGCTGGAATATTCGGCAAATGTCTGCAAGACATCATGTCCGAAGGTGCGAATGGTGATGCCATCGACCATGCTGGAGAGCACGCGGGCTGAATCGGCAATCGGTTCGCCACGCCCCAGCTGGGTGGTATCGGAATGCAGGAACAGGGCATGGCCGCCGAGCTGAAACATGCCGACCTCAAACGACACGCGGGTACGGGTGCTGGATTTATCAAAAATCATGCCGAGGGTTTTGCCTTCCAGCGGCCGGTGCGGCTTGCCTTCCCGGAGCTTGCGTTTGATTTTGGCGGCGCGCTTGAGGATATGGCACGCTTCTTCCGATGATACATCCAGCAATGTCAGAAAATGTCTCATGCCCCGTCCCCCGGTACTGTGGCCATTATCTCGCCAACGATGGCCAGTGCCTCATCCACATCTGCTGCGCTTACATTCAGTGGCGGCAGGAAGCGTAACACATTCGGCCCCGCCATGAGAATCAACAGGCCGTTTTTCCTGGCGGCAGCGATCAATGGCGCAGCATCAATCGTCAGTTCTGCTCCGATCAGCAGCCCCTGTCCGCGCACCTCTCTGATCACCGGACAGTTGTCTGCTATGGCCTGCAAGCCGTGGCGCAATTGCTCGCCGCGCTGTTGCACATTGGCCAGCAACTGTTCGGATTCAATCACATCCAGCACGGTCAGCGCCGCCGTACAGGCCAGCGGATTGCCGCCAAAGGTGGAGCCATGCGTGCCCGGCCCGAATGAGGCTGCAACTTTTTCTGTCGCCAGCATGGCCCCGATAGCCACGCCGCCGCCGAGTCCTTTGGCCAGGGTCAGGATATCGGGCGCAATGGATGCCTGTTCAAAGGCGAACATGCTGCCGCAACGACCGATCCCGGTTTGTACTTCATCGAGGATCAGCAACAGCCCGTGTTCATCGCACAACGCCCGCACGGCCTGCAAATACGCAGCCTCGGCGATATGCACGCCGCCTTCACCCTGCAACGGTTCGAGCAATACAGCCGCCGTTTGATCATTCACGGCCTGCCGCAAGGCGCCGATATCATTGAGCGGCACATGGGCAAAGCCCGGCGGCAACGGATCAAAACCGATTTTCACCTTGTCCTGACCGGTTGCCGTCAGGGTGGATAACAGACGCCCATGAAACGAGTCTGTGGCGGTAATCACCGTGCGTCTGGGCGACTGCGCATCGTGGAAATACTTGCGCGCCAGCTTGATCGCACCTTCATTGGCTTCGGCGCCGGAATTGCAGAAAAACACCGCATCGAGCCCGGATAGGCGGGTTAACTGATCCGCCAGCTGCTGCTGTTTGGGAATATGGAACAGGTTGGAGCAGTGCAGCATGCGTCCCGCCTGTTCAGACAGGGCAGCCGTCAGTTTCGGGTGGGCATGGCCCAGCGTATTCACGGCGATGCCGGATATAAAATCGAGATATTCCCTGCCGGCATCATCCCGGACGCGCACGCCTGCACCTTCAGTAAGCGTGAGGGGAAATCGTGCGTATGTGTTCATGATTGCGCTCATCGGCGAAGAATAACATGAAATAAACCATGCGCCTGCATGATTTTTTTCA
>CAZXAI010000200.1:0-3139 GCA_964638265.1 uncultured Zetaproteobacteria bacterium | reverse complement strand
CTCTGTGGTTCCGGGTTTTCTGTTTGGTTCCTGCGATGCCACGGCTGCAGCCACTTACTCCTGATAATAATAATCGTACAACCTGAGCAGCGACTCGGTCAGGTTCCAGGCTTCAGTATAGGACAGGCCGCTGTCATCGGGAAAAATAATACGCACATACAGTTTTTTGCCGTATTTTTTCTGCATACGGGACAAACGCTTGTGCAATCCGGCGCCGCTGACTGGCAGGTAAGCCTTATCTGCAGGCCCCTTGATTTCAATATTCAGCCGACCATCCACCTTGTGATAACGCACCAGCACAACCACCTTGCCCAGGGACGAACGGGCCGGTCGAATCAGACGCTGATATTTCGTTTCCAGGCTGGCATATTCCTGCTCCAGTGTTTTCATGCGCTCCAGCTGACTGCTATTACTGGCTTTTAACTGACCCAACTCCGCCACTGTGGATTGATACTGCTGCTGTAGCTCGGCCAGCGCCTGTGCACGCCGTACCAGTTCGGCATTCAGTTCGGTCTGCTTTAATTGATATTGCTGCTGTTGCTCAGCCAGTTGCCGCTCCCGCAAAGCCAGTGCGGCGCGAAGCTCTGCCTGTTTTCTCTCCATGTTTTGCTGTTCGGCCAGCGCGGCATCACGAGCCTGCGTAATAGCGGACAGGCTGGATTTCAACTGCGTATTCTGCTGCTGGCTGCTGCTGAGCTGAGCCAGCGTGCGGCTATGCTCCTCACCCAGGTTCATCAGGCGCATACTCAACATGGCAGCCTGTTCTTCGAGCCGTTTTAAACGCTTATTGAGTTGCGTATTGATATCTGTTGCGGAATGCGCCTGCGCCGTAGCAGCCCGCTCGGCATCCAGCGATGTGCGCAGCTGATGCACCAGATCCATGTTCTTTAACAGCAGCGTTAGCATGGCCAGCAGAAAAATCAGCATGATCACCATCATGATATCCGTAAAGGATGGCCAGAAACCGCCCTCGCCGGACTGCCCGTCATTCAGGCGCAGATCCACAAATCCGCCCGGCATGCGCTTATTCTCCCGACAACCTGAAACCGTCTTTCAACAGTCCGGACAATTCACGCAGCTGCGCTAATGTTTCTTCATGATGCAACTGCGTCTGGGAACGCGTCTGCTGCAGTATGGCTTCATGCTGAAGCTGCGCCTGAGCCCGGCTTTGCTCCAGTTCCACCCTGATCGCAGCCGGGTCAATGGCATCGATTTTATCATGCAGGGATTGTACCAGCAGATGCGCTTCGCGAACCAGATCCAGCGCATGCTGCGTGACCGCTTCTTCCGTGATTTGATACAAGGGCAACAAACGCGTTGCCGTTACCTCTTCAATACGCCCCAGCAACAGGGTTTGCAGGTTCTGGATGGCAGACAGGAAATAGGCCAGAAACAGATAACAGACAATGGCCGTCATGGTGGTCGACAGCGCGGTCGACATGCCGTGAATCACCATGCCCATGCCGGTGGATGACACCGCCTGTTCCAGCAGGCTGGACGCGCCGAACAGAGCGATGGACAAGGATATAATCGTACCCAGCACGCCACACAGAATCAGGATATTGTGAATAAAACGAATAAATGCGGTGCGCGTGCTTTCCCGGGCCAGCAAGGTGGCCGCCAGCGCCTGATGCTGGACGGGCGCACCCTGCATGCGCATGCTTTCCAGCAGTTCCACGCGAACGGCAATGATCGCGGCTGGAGCGATGTTTTGCAGCAAAGCGCCTTGCCCCTGATCAAGGTTGGTCAGAAAGTGTTCCAGGGCCTGTTCCTCACGATTGTAGGCAAACAGCAGCACCAGCATGCGGATCATGGCGCTCAGAAACAGCACAAAAATCAACCCGTTTAACACATAACCGATCGATGTCTGCTGATTGGAGAAGTAAATCATCACCAGCGTATCAGAAAAATAAACAGCCAGCCCTGCAGTCAGCAGTGTCACCGCCAACATCTGGATCAGCACAGACCGGCTTTGTCGTAATACCTGCATGTTCATCCTCCCTGTTTGAGCTGCCATGCCATCAATCGGCTTGTACGTCGAACCTGGCCAGCCGCCGGATAGCATGCCGAATGACCTGCGTGTCGTCACGCAAACCTTCTTTACCCTCAGCCGATTGTATCAACGCCAGTGGCTCGCCCACCACGACTCTGGCCCGGCTGCGCCGGTAAAATGGACGCCACAGGTGCACATGATCAAACGGCCACACCCCGGATACCCGAAATGGAATCATCGGCGCCCCGGTTTCACGCGCAATCAGCGCCGCGCCGGGCAACAGCCGGTGCAATGGGATGGGGGGGTTGGCCGCCCCTTCCGGGAACACGCACAATGCATTGCCGGCGCGCACCACGTCAATCGCCTGCCGCAAGGCCTGGCGATTCGCGCCACCCGGATTGACCGGAATCGCACCCACCATGTCGAAGCCCCGGCGCGCATACCACATGCTCTGGTAATATTCCCGCGCCATCAAAAATGACAAGGGTCTGTTCACTGTGGCCTGAATCAGCAGCGGATCCAGTCCGCAAATATGGTTGCCGACCAGAATCAGCGGCCCGTCCGGCAATACCACCTGACTGGATAGTCGATGCCAGCTGCGGCAAAATAGCCGGTTCACGCCCCGCAACAGCATATTGGCGCCTCGATGTCCCTGCTGGTATTCCATGTTTGCATGATTGCCCTTTTATTCGCTTATTTCAATCATTCTGTTCAGTTGCAAAATCATTCATGACGCAGAATATCAACGCTGTTATGCTTCGCGGTTCATTCCATATTGAGGTGATGATTCATGTCAGGACACAATAAATGGTCCAGTATCAAGCACAAAAAAGCAGCCACCGATGCCAAGCGCGGCAAAATCTTCACCCGCTATATTCGTGAAATCACCATTGCCGCCCGTGGCGGTGATGATCCTGATGCCAACCCGCGTCTGCGCGCTGCCATTACCGCTGCCAAGGGCGTTAATATGCCCAAGGACAATATCGAACGCGCTATCGCACGCGGCGCTGGCGGCGATGAAGGCGCCAATATTGATGAAATCCGTTATGAAGGTTACGGGCAGGGCGGCGTGGCTATTCTGGTCGATTGCATGAGCGATAATCGCAACCGCACCGTATCCGATGTACGCTCTGCGTTTAACAAAGG
>CAZXAI010000199.1:0-3148 GCA_964638265.1 uncultured Zetaproteobacteria bacterium | reverse complement strand
CCCATGATAATAATTACCTGTTCGGCATCCGCCGCTCCGCAATAATCGAACAGGCGGTATTGGCGACCGGTAAGGCCGGCAAAACGATCCATCGCCGCCTGTACAATGCCCGGCACGGCATCGTAAAACTGATTGGCGCTCTCCCGTCCCTGAAAATACACGTCCGGATTCTGAGCCGTGCCGCGAATAAACGGATGATCCGGATTCAGGGCGCGATTGCGGTGGGCATACACCAGCTCATCATCAATCATGGCGCGAATCTGATCGTCGGAAATCAGCGACACCTTGTTAATTTCATGCGAGGTACGGAAGCCGTCGAAGAAATTCATAAACGGAATGCGCGCTTGCAGGGTCGCCGCATGTGCAATCAGGGCCGAATCATGCGCCTCCTGCACCGAACACGATGCCAGCATGGCAAAGCCGGTGGAGCGCGCCGCCATCACATCCTGATGATCGCCGAAGATCGACAGCGCCTGCGTGGCCAGCGAGCGGGCAGCGATATGGAATACGGTGGCTGTCAGTTCACCGGCGATTTTATACATATTCGGAATCATCAGCAGCAGCCCCTGCGATGAGGTGAAGGTGGTGGTCAGGGCGCCGGTCTGCAACGCGCCGTGCGCCGTACCGGCCGCGCCGCCTTCGGATTGCATCTCAATCACATCGGGGATTTGCCCCCAGATATTCGTCTGCCCTGCTGCCGACCATTCATCACACAGCTCGGCCATGGATGAGGATGGCGTAATCGGATAAATCGAGCATATTTCACTAACCCGATAAGCGATATGGGCGACCCCGGTGCCGCCATCAAACGTAATCTGCCTGGCTGTCTTCTTATTCGTCATGTTAGGTATCCTTTATCGCTGTATCTATAAAAACACCAGTCAAAATCTTTTTACCGCAAAGGTCGCAAAGTTATGCAAAGAAAGGCTATTCGGGTGAAATCTGTATCCGTTAGCAGTCAAACATTCCAATCTACCTGTCTCTTTTGACTGTCCCTTTGCGTAACTTTGCGTACTTTGCGGTTCAAGCCTGTCGTTTCTACTCTTTGACCATTTCAATGGCGTGGCAGGGGCATTGTTCAAAGCAGGCCGCGCAGCCGGTGCATTTGTCGTAGTCATATAAATAGCGTTTACCCTTGCCCAGCTTGATAATGGCATCTTCCGGACAGGCGCCGTAGCAGCCGTCGCATTCAAAACAGTTACCGCAGGACAGGCAGCGTTTGGCTTCAAAGCGCGCTTCTTTCTCGCTATAGCCCTGCAATATCTCTTCAAAGCCGCCGAGCCGCTGTTCGGGCGGCAGTTCGCCCTGTTGGCGTTTCGGCGCTTCGGTGCTGTACCACAGTTGCAGTTTATCGTGTTCGACTATCGGGTGTTTGGCGGCCGGTTGATACACGTCGCCGCGCAACCATGCATCGATATAGCGGGCCGCTTTTTTGCCGTGGCCGGTGGCAATGGTGACAGAGCGCTCGCTCGGCACCATATCGCCGCCGGCAAAAATACCATCTGCCCCGGTCATCATATTCGGGCCGACAATCACCGTGCCGTCGCGGTTGAATTCGATGCCGGCCACGTTCTTGAGGAAGCCGGTATCGGTATCCTGACCAACGGCCATAATCAGCGCATCGGTTTCCAGTGTTTCAGTCACGCCGGTGGGTTGCGGGCGACCATGCTCATCGAGTTCCATCACTTCCACCGTCATGGTGGTGCAGTCGATTTCCTTGATGGTGCGCAGCCAGTTGATTTTGACGCCCTCTTCTATGGCTTCATCGGCCTCGAAATCATGCGCCGGCATGCTCTTGCGATCGCGCCGGTAGATAATCACCGCTTCCTCCGCACCGAGCCGTTTGGCCGTGCGGGCTGCATCCATGGCCGTATTGCCGCCGCCGTAAATGGCCACACGGCGACCGAGTTGCAGATCCTCGCCATTCTCGACGCTTTTCAGAAAGCTCACCGCATCCAGCATCTTGCGCGCATCGCGGCTGGGGATGTCGATATTTTTACTCAAATGCGCCCCGACAGCGATAAACACCGCATCGAAGTGGCCATCGCGCTTTTCTTTTTCGACATCATCCACGCGATAATCCAGCGTAATCTTGGCGCCCATATCGACCACGCGCTGAATCTCATCATTGAGCTCCTTGCGCGGCATGCGGTAGGCCGGAATACCGAAATGAATCATGCCGCCGGCCACCGGGCCTGCTTCGCGAATCTCTACCGCATGGCCGAGCCGAATCAAATGGTAGGCAGCTGACAAACCGCTCGGGCCAGCACCGATAATCAACACACGCCTGCCGCCCGGCGGCGCGGTAAATTCGGGTTTCCAGCCTTTTTCCATGGCCAGGTCGCCGAGGAAACGCTCCACTGCATGAATGCTGACTTCCTGATCGGTATAGGCGCGATTGCAGGCTGTTTCGCAGGGGTGATAACAAACGCGCCCGTGAATGGCCGGAAAGGGGTTGTTTTCCAGCAGCTTCTGCCAGGCTGCCTCGTATTCGCCGTTCTGAGCCAGATCGAGCCAGGCCTGAATATCCTCGCCGGCCGGACAGGCATGATTACACGGCGGCAGAAAATCCATATATACCGGCTTGTGCATGCGATGCGCGCCGGTGCCGATATCATGCTGGGTCAAGTCCAGGCTGCCGGTCATGTATTTCTTTGAAGTCGATGTCATAAGCGTATGCTCACTGTCATGGATTATCGTGCGAAAGACGCACTATAATCCAAATCATGGAAAAAGCGTATAAAAAATCCGGCTTTTCAGCCCATGCGCGATGCCTGTGGTGTTTGTCGGACTGTGATTATTCTTTTTTCCTGAAGCTGGTGAAAATCAGCAGCACCACGGAAACAGAGATACAGGCATCGGCAATATTAAACGCCGGCCAGTGGTATTCAGCCGTATCGGTACGTACATACCAGTCGATAAAATCCACCACATAGCCCAGCTGGATACGATCCCATATATTGCCGACAGCGCCACTCAGAATCAGCACCAGCAGCCATGAGGTGATGCCGGCGCGGACGCGCTCCTGCCACCACCAGAACAGCACCGCCACAGCAATGCCGATGGTCACGCCCAGCAGCAACCACAAGCGCACGGCGTCGGGCAGATCGGCAAACATCGAGAAGGCCACGCCCGGATTATAGGCGCG
>CAZXAI010000198.1:0-3159 GCA_964638265.1 uncultured Zetaproteobacteria bacterium | reverse complement strand
TCGACAAAGACCTTGGACGGCAGTTCATTGCTTTCCAGCTTTAGCGGGACTTCGGCAAAAAATGGCTCGCCCAGGTGGCTGGCCACCTCAATCTGTTCTACAGAAACAGCCTGGGCATGCCCGGCAAACAGCAGTAGCACCGGGCCAAGCACTGCAACACACATTCTACGCCACACCCGATTCCCCATGTTTCCCTCCATTTTGTTCTGCCCGTCCGTCCTTTGCTATGCCGTCCGAATCAAAATTTCCGCTATCTGAACCGCATTTAGCGCTGCACCTTTACGGACATTATCGGCAACAATCCACAAATGCAAAGAATTCGCACAAGAATGATCATCACGGATACGCCCGACCCAGACCGGATCAGTTGCCGCAGCCTCACTCGGCATCGGGTAATCTTCAGTGCCCGGATCATCCACCACGCACACGCCATCGGCATCGGCCAGCAGTCCGCGCGCCCGTTCTGCATTCATCGGCCCGGCGAAGGTAATATTGACTGATTCGGAATGACCGTAAAACACCGGCACGCGCGCCGTTGTTGCGGTCACAGCTATATCAGCGCCCATAATCTTGCAGGTCTCATCCATCATCTTGCGTTCTTCTTTGGTGTAACCGTCATCCATAAACACATCGATATGCGGAATCACATTAAAGGCAATGCGGGCCGGAAACACATTGATCTCGGGGCTTTGCGAGTTGAGTAACTGGCCGGTCTGTTTGGCCAGCTCTTCCATCGCCTTGCCGCCTGCGCCGGACACGGCCTGATAGGTCGAGACCACCACGCGCTCAATCGGCGTGGCATCATGCAACGGTTTGAGCGCCACCACCATCTGAATGGTCGAGCAGTTCGGATTGGCGATAATCCTGTTTTCGCGCGCCATCTCCAGCGCCTCGGGGTTGACTTCCGGCACCACCAGCGCGATATCCTCATCCATGCGCCAGGCGCTGGAATTATCCACCACATAACAACCGGCTGCGGCAAAGCGCGGGGCATGGGTTTTGGATGTGCCGCCACCGGCGGAAAACAGGGCGATATCAACGCCGACCGGATCGAATGTATCCAGATCCTGCACGGTATATGCCTTGTTCTTGTATTCAATCACGGAACCGGCGCTGCGACTCGATGCCAGCGGAATCAAATCGGCAATGGGAAAATCCCGTTCCGCCAGAATCTCCAGCATGGTTGCGCCAACCGCGCCGGTCGCGCCGACCACGGCGACAATATAGCCGCCATCCTTCTCCTCAATAAAACGTTCACCCATCAGGCCAGTGCCTCCAGTGCCGCACAAACGGCATCACCCATGGCCGAACAGGACACGGCAGTTTCACCGCCAAAAGCCAGATCCACCGTACGAATACCTGCATCCAGCGTGTTTTCCACCGCCTGCTCGACCTTGTCAGCCAGATCGGCGCGATCCAGCGAAAAACGCAGCATCATGGCCACCGATAAAATCGTCGCCAGCGGATTGGCTTTGTTTTCACCGGCTATATCCGGTGCAGAACCGTGAATCGGTTCGTACATGGCGAACCGTTCACCCACCGAGGCCGATGGCAGCATACCGATGGAGCCGGTCAGCATGGATGCTTCATCCGACAAGATATCGCCAAACAGATTACCGCATACAATCACATCGAACTGGCGCGGATTGCGAATCAGCTGCATGGCCGCATTATCGACATACATGTGAGAGAGTTCGACATCGGAGAATTCCGCCTCATGCAGCTCAATCATCACGCTGCGCCACAGTTCGGACACGTCCAGCACATTGGCCTTCTCGACACTGCATACCCGGTTGGAACGCAGGCGCGCCGCTTCAAAGGCGGTACGCCCGATGCGGCGTATCTCGCTCTCCTGATAAGCCATGGTATTAAAACCGCGTCGCTCGCCATCCACCGTCTCGATGCCGCGCGGCTGGCCGAAATAAATGCCGCCGACCAGTTCACGCACGACCAGAATATCCACGCCATCAATCACTTCCGGCTTCAGGGTCGAAGCATCGAGCAACTGGGAATGCACTTTGGTGGGTCGATAATTGGCAAACAGGCCGAGGTCTGCGCGGATACCCAGCAGTCCGGCTTCGGGGCGCATTGGTTTGTCCAGCGCCTCCCACTTGGGGCCGCCGACTGCGCCGAGCAATACCGCATCGGAGGCATGCGCCAGTTTGCGGGTTGCCTCGGGATACGGGTCGCCATCGACATCATAAGCGACACCGCCAATCGTGCTCTCCTGCCAACTGGCATCGAGCCCGAAACAGCGATTCAGTACATCGAGCACCTTGAGCGCCTCTGCGACAATTTCCGGCCCGATGCCATCACCCGGCAATACTGCAATTTTGACAGCCATTATTTACTCCTTATTTTTCCATTGCCGTTTTCACGGCAGTCAGAAACTCATCCACATCCTTGAACTCGCGATACACCGACGCGAAACGCACATAAGCTACGCCATCGAGTTCACGCAGTTGTTCCATGACAAATTCACCGAGTGCGCCAACCGCAATTTCCGATTTGCCACTTTCCTGCACAGCCCGCAAAACCGCATTCATGCCATGCTCTAACTGAGCAGCTGAAACCGGTCGTTTTTCAAGGGCTTTTTGCATGCCTGAGCGAATCTTTTCCAGATCAAAAGACTGGCGCGTGCCATCCTTTTTAATGACCAGCGGCAGACGCAATTCCACCCGTTCATAGGTCGAAAAACGCTTGCTGCAGGCTTCGCACTCCCGTCGGCGACGCACAGCCGCCCCCTCCTCCACCACGCGGGAATCCACCACGCGGGTGTCATCATTGGCACAAAACGGGCAATACATTCAGGACTTAATCTTCATAAACCGGAAAGCGACCTGTCAGCTTGCGCACTTCATCCGCCACAGTCTGATGAATACCTTCATCTTCCGGCGCTTTGAGTACCTGCAGAATCAGTTCGCCAATCAACTGCGCTTCCGGCTCCTGCATGCCGCGCGCCGTAATCACCGATGCGCCGATGCGAATACCGGAAGTGACAAACGGGGATTCCGGATCAAACGGAATGGTGTTTTTATTGGTGGTAATGCCGGCTGCTTCCAGCGCTTCTTCCGCCACCTTGCCGGTAATGCCCTGCGGACGCACATCGACGCGGAACATATGGCAATCGGTGCCGCCGGAGACAATACGCAAACCGCC
>CAZXAI010000197.1:0-3161 GCA_964638265.1 uncultured Zetaproteobacteria bacterium | reverse complement strand
CTTTCTTCAACAGGCCCAGTACGATGACCAGCAGCACCAGGAAGCCCATCACCCAAACGCCGATCGCATGGCGCTGGTTCTGATGCGGATCAGTTACCAGAGTCAGGAATGCAGCTACATCCTGTCCCTGTTTTTCCAGATCAGCTGTATCTGCAGCATCATGATCCAGCCAGCCGAGCGGATCGGGCATGGCAATACGATGACCCGGAAAATACTCGTTATAATTACCATCCGGTACTTTTCCAGCAGGATCGTGTTCAAAACCGGTCAGCACAGAGTAGACATAGTTTGCACCGCCACGACGCGCATTCACGATCACGGACAGATCTGGCGGCACCCTGCCATAAGACACCTTGGCATCTTCAGGCGTCAGGTCAGTAATCAAACCGGCCGTCAGAGGATGTTCACCACGCAACTCATCCACTTCCTTGCGGCTGATGCCGATCTCGGGATAATCCATCAAATCCTTGTATGTCAAATACTTGGCAGAGTGGCACCCCATGCACACATCGGTGAATACGGTCAGGCCGCGACGAATCTGAGTCTGATCAGTAACATCGATTGCGGCGTGCTTGAGTTCAACACCACCCTCGCCTGCCTGAACCGATGCCGGAAGTGCAACAGCACAGACAGCTGCTGCGATCATTAGAAATTGCTTCAACTTCATCTTATATCCCCTCCGGAACTGGTCTGGTTTTCTCAAACTTCGGCAGTAGCGGAAGCATAAGGAAGAATGCGAAGTAATAAGCTGTCGCAATTTGACCAATCAGTTTTAATGTCGGCGTTGGCGCCGTATGACCGCAGTAACCCAGTATAATCACGTCAATAAAGAACATAACCACCAGAATCTGGTACATCGGACGATAACGGGCCGAACGAACCGCAGACTGACACAGGAACGGCATTACAAACAGAATACCCAATGATGCACCCATCGCGACCACACCGAGCAACTTATCCGAGAATGAACGCAGAATCGTATACCATGGCGTCAGATACCAGACCGGCGCAATATGATGCGGCGTGACCAGATTGTTGGCTGGTACATAGTTATCCACTTCAATAAAATAACCACTCAAATGCGGATTAAAGAAGATAATGTAGCAATAGAACAACAGGAACACAGACACACCAAACGCATCCTTGATGGTATAGTAGGGATGGAATGGAATCTTCTCTTCATCCTTGTGGATATCGATACCCTCAGGATTATTGGAATGCACCACATGCAGGGCATGCACATGGCCGCCGACAATAGCCACCAGCAATAGCGGGAACAGATAATGCAGCGAGAAGAAGCGGTTCAGGGTCGGATCGCCAACTGCGAAACCGCCTCGTAAAATCTGTTGCAGATACTCACCGATAACCGGCAGAGCGCCGAACAGGTTGGTGATCACGGTTGCGCCCCAGAAGGACATCTGGCCCCAGGGCAGCAGATAACCGAAGAAGGCAGCGCCCTGCATAATCAGCAGAATAACCACGCCGATAATCCACAGCAGTTCACGCGGCTTCTTGAATGAGCCGTAATACATACCGCGACCCATATGCAGGTAAACAACCACAAAGAACATGGATGCGCCGACTGCATGCATATAGCGGATCAACCAGCCGAAATTTACATCTCGCATAATACGTTCAACAGAATCAAAGGCTACGGTATAGCTGCCATAAGTCATGGCGGCAGATGGTTTATAATACATAGCCAGGAAAATTCCTGTCAGGATTTGCAGCACCAGCACCAGCAGCGCCAGTGAACCGAAGTTCCACATATAGTTCAGGTTCTTCGGAACCGGATATTCAGTTAATTGCGATTTCAGAATCGCTTCGGCGCCTGTTCGTTCATCAATCCAGCCGAACAAGCGAGTTTTCATCATTTTCTCTAGCACATTCCCCTCCTTTGTCCGTTTAGCCGATGACGACTTTGGTGTCAGTGAGATACTTGTAAGGCATCAGATGCAGATTATCCGGCGCAGGCGAACCCTTGATTACGCGGGCGGAAATATCATACAGGGAGCCATGGCATGGGCAATGCCAGCCACCCGGCCAGTTTTCCGGCACAGAATCACCCCAGTCCTTGCGTCCGGCAGTCGGCTTGAACATCGGGATACAACCCAAATGCGTACAACTGGCAACCAGAATCAGGTATTCGGGCTTGATAGCACGATACTTTCTGTTCTCCGGTGTTATCCACTTGGCGCTCACGGCCGGAATATGCTCCGAATTCGGATCCTTGAGCATATCATCATGCCCATCGACTTCCTTGAGGTATTCCTCGGTGCGGTTGACCACAAACACCGGTTTACCCTGCCACTGAATCACAACCAGCTGACCTTTTTCAACAGTAGCTACATCATACTCTGTCTTGGATGCTGCCAGCGTATCTGCAGCTGGTAACATACTGCCAATAAATGGCACAACAGTCGCACCGGCAGCGATCCCCCCCATGGCGCCAGCGGCGACATAGAGAAAACTGCGGCGTGACTGATTTGCTTGATCTGCCATAATTACTCCTCCCTTAAAATTTTTTAATCCAAACTTAACGGCGATAGCTAGCAGCCCGCAGGCACGCAGTCAAACACCATATACACATATTTCCATTATACGTTTGAAGCCAGCTGCCGGATATCGGCGATTGCAGTAGCATAATCCGGCGCGTTATACACGGCAGAACCGGCCACAATCGCATCAGCGCCAGCCCCGCCAACTTCGGCGGCCGTCTTCACATTCACGCCGCCATCGACTTCAAGCCATGCATCACAACCGGCATCATCGAGCATCTGACGCGCTTCTTTAATTTTGTCGGTCACGGCATGAATATACGACTGACCGCCATAACCGGGGTTCACACTCATCAACAGCACCAGGTCGGTGCAGTGCAACACATTCTTGATCGTAGCAACAGGCGTTGCAGGATTCAGGCTCACACCGGCCTTTTTACCGTAAGAGCGAATCAGTTGCAGGGTGCGTTCCAGGTGAACACAGGCCTCCTGGTGCACGGTAATGATGTCCGCGCCGGCATTGGCAAATGCTTCCACCTGCGTATCCGGATGATTGACCATCAGGTGCACATCAATCGGCTTTTCCGTATAAGAACGAATCGCCTTGCAAATATTGTCGCCAATGGTGATCGGCGGAACAAATGAACCGTCCATCACATCAAA
>CAZXAI010000196.1:0-3163 GCA_964638265.1 uncultured Zetaproteobacteria bacterium | reverse complement strand
ATGCGCCGGCTGTGGCAGCATTATCGCATGCCGGTACTGTGAACCTGCACCTGCAGCATGGCCCGGATGCTGAGCTGGAAGCTGACTATATTGTCGATCTGGTTCGCAAATCTTTGGCAGAAGAGGGGGTTCGCGTTGGCATACTGGCGCGCTCACGCAAACATTTATACGCCATTATGCCAGCCCTGAGCGCTGCTCATATCCCTTTTCGCGCCATCAATATTCTGCCCCTGAACAGCAGGCCGGAAGTGCGTTTGTTGCGCGCCCTGTTGCGCGCCCTGTTGCATCCGGCGGATCGGGCATCATGGGCGGCGCTGCTGCGCGCCCCCTGTTGCGGTCTGGAAAGTTATGATATGCATGTGCTCCTGGAGGGTAATGACAGGCCGGTCTGGTCTGTGATTATGGATGATGCGCTGCTACAAGGCCTGAGTATCGATGCACAGGCGCGTATCACGTTTATTCGCCAGGCGTTGCAGCCCTGTATGGCACACAGTGGCAAAGCGCCTGTGCGCGATGTGTTGCAAACGGCATGGTTGCGTTTATCGATGCCGTCGTTGATCGACGCCACAGCCAGTCTGAATGTGGATGCTGCGCTGGCTTTAATCGAATCACTGCAGGAGGGCGGTCGCATCGATTTCAGCCTGCTCGATGAACGGCTGGAGAAACTCTATGCCGAAGCGGATGTGGCCGAGGCAGCCGGATACGTGGAGTTGATGACCATGCACGGGGCCAAAGGTTTGCAGTGGGATGTGGTCATCTTGCCGGGTCTGGGTCATAAAGGGGCCGGCATTGATATGCCGTTGCTGGCTTTCAGTGAGGTGCCGGTGCATGGCGGGGCCATGCCGCTGCTGGCGGCAAAAGCCTCCACCCGTCAAAAAGATGCCCTGTATTCTCTGATTAACAATGTTGAAAAAAGTAAAGATAATAATGAATTAAAGCGTTTACTTTATGTGGCCTGTACGCGTCCGGAAACAACGCTTCATATGCTGGGACATGTATCTGAACGCCAGAGTGAGGCGGCCAGCGGCTCATTATTGCATCTGTTGCTGTCTGCCGATGAATACTGTTTCGGCGCGCACATACACCGTATCGACATGACTGAACATGCCGCCCTCGCTAGCCCGCCTGCATTGCAGCGCATGCGTTGCATACCCGCTGCCCTGCCGGTTTGTTCAGCGCCCGCTCATGAACAGGAAACCGAGTATGTCTGGGCCGGCGCCGAAGCAGCTCCGGTCGGCAATGCGCTGCATGCGGCATTGCAGCATGTGGCGGAAATCGGTGTGGAACACTGGAGTGATGATCACACCCAGGCAGAATACGGACGCATGTCTCGCTGCTTGCTGGCCGAGGGCTTGTCCGGTCGCATGTTACAGCTGGCATCAGGGCGCTGTGCGGATGGTTTAAATCGTGTCCTGAGCAGCAACAGGGGCCGGTGGATTTTATCGAATCAACATCGACAGGCGCATTGCGAATGGGCCTTGAGTTCGGCACATGAACACCATCTGTCGCACCATATCATTGACCGCAGCTTTATTGATGCAGACGGGGTGCGCTGGATTATCGATTATAAAACGGCGGCGCATGAGGGCAGTGATGTGGATGCCTTTCTGGCTGCCGAAGAGGAAAGGCACGCGCCGCAGTTACAACGTTATGCCACCATCCTGAAAAATATGGATCCGGAGCGAGAGATTAAAACCGCACTGTATTTTCCTATGCTGGATGCATGGAAAGAGGTGGCTCCTTGATTCCCCGCCGCCGATACGGATTACGGCGCATGCCGCTGCCCTATGATTCACCCGGCATGCCGGGAAATCACTCAGCGCCAGCCTGTTCTGTGCCACAGTGCGGGCAAAACGGGAGATCTTCCGAGATACCATGATTGCAGTTACAGCATGTGGCCATATTATTGGCCATGCGCCCTACGCGCACCGAGATCACCGCTGTAATCATGGCGAACATACAGATGCCCGACATAATAAGCCCGGCGCCGATAATTTTTCCCGGCGCGCTATGCGGCACCAGATCGCCATATCCCACCGTACTCATGGTTACCAGACTCCACCAGATACCCTCAAAGGCATTGGAGAATGTTTGCGGTTCGACGATATAAATAATATTGCCGACCATTACCGATATCAGACCAATCGAACCCAGTACGCCCAGCAGCAGGGAGGCCGACCCTTTCAGTGAGGCAAACAGAGCCCGGACTACCGGAAAACTGATGGCGACCCGGATGACTCGAATCAGTCGCAACAGCCGAATCAGTACAAATGAACTGCCTGTGAGAAATAAGGGCAGGATGGTTGCCAGATCAACGATGCCGTTAAAACTGCGGATATACTGCCAGCGCTTGCGGGCTGAATAGACACGCGCTGCATATTCAAATGCAAATACGATGAGTAAGTAGAACTCCAGTCTGTTAATCCACTCGCCCCACGTTTGATGGATGGCATCAACCGTGTTCAACATCGATGCGGTGACAGCCAGGATAATGGAGGCCAGAATCAGGTTGTTGACCATGCGACCGGGGCCGGTCTGTGTGACAAACAGCAGACTATTGATGCGCATGCGAAGGCTATTGGCCGGCATATGGACGGTGTCGGGTTGAGATTGCTCTGGCGTATCCATGCATGCTCCTTTATCGGTCAGTGGGCTATCCCGTTTGATGGGCAGCATCTGAATACGAATACAGCAAGAATCTGGCCAATGCCGGATATGATCCGTCGGCGCCCGACAGCCTGTTTATATTGAAGCAGCCAGTCGCCCTGAACATCCACGGGCTGCCGGCAGCCCGTGGATGTTCAGCTTATTGGCCTTTCGGCGTAGCGCGTTTGCGTTCGTGCTCCTTGAGGAAGCGTTTACGCAGGCGAATGGATTTCGGTGTGATTTCGACCAGTTCATCATCGGCAATAAATTCAATGGCGCGTTCCAGGCTCAGGTTCAGTGGCGGCACCAGATCAATCGAATCATCCTTGCCGGAGGCGCGTACATTGGTCAGTTTCTTTTCCTTGACCGGATTCACCGTCATATCGGAATCGCGGCTGTTGATGCCGATAATCATGCCTTCATACAATTTTTCACCGGCACCGATAAACATCTTGCCGCGCTCCTGCAGCTTCCACAGTGCAAAGGCCACCGATTCGCCGTTTTCCATGGAAATCAG
>CAZXAI010000195.1:0-3169 GCA_964638265.1 uncultured Zetaproteobacteria bacterium | reverse complement strand
AAAGACGACAAAGACGAATAGGCTTTTGCACTGTATTATTCAATAATGCGGACAGACTCGCCGACAACGGTAAATTCAAACAGTTCCAGTATATCTGCATTACACATGCGAATGCAGCCATGCGACGCCGGCGTGCCAATCTGATCTTCTGCGTGGGTGCCGTGGATATAAATATAACGGGCATGGGTATCGACGCTGCCCCGGCGGTTTTTGCCGGTATCACAGCCTTCCAGCCATAAAATCCGGCTCAGAATCCAGTCCCGCCGGGCATCATCCGTGTACGGATCATAGATACAGAATGGTTCCCGCCCGCAAAATGCGGTCAACAGGGGCCAACCGTCGCCGATTTTTTCAGCAATGCGATGCTTGCCCAGCGGCGTCTGAAAACTGCCCTGCCGGTTGCCGGCGCCAGCCGTAGCGGTGGAAACAGGGTAGGCATAGTTCACACCGGTTTTACGGCGGTGATAGAGCATCTGTTCTGAAATGGAAATGGTAATCATGGCCGCAGTGTACGCGATGATCGTCAAGACTTGAAACAGACGCGCACAAGCCCTACACAAAGCCGGATTGAGGATTGAATACCAGCCAGGAGACACAATCGTGACAGCAAAAAAAGATGATATAATGGATGAACTGGAAGCAGCCATCCAGCTCGATGAGAATGGTGATGAAGTCGATGCGACGGCAGCAGCAGAGAGCGAAGAACAGGCCATCGACCCGCTGACAGCCGCAGAGAACGAAATTGCCGAATTAAAAGACAAGCTGCTGCGCATGCATGCCGACATGGAAAACCTGCGCAAACGCACCCGGCGCGAAGTGGCCGATGCGCATAAATTCGGCGTTGAGAAATTTGCCACAGCCCTGCTCGATGTGGTGGATAATCTGGAACGCGCGCTCGATGTGGAAGAGGGTAATGAAGCAGCGGTGCGCGAGGGCGTGCAACTCACGCTCAACAGCTGGCACGATATGATGAAGAATTTTGAGGTCGAGCGTATTGATGCGGTAGGCTGCGCGTTTGACCCGCATTTGCATGAAGCATTGACCCAGATGCCCAGCGAAGAGCCCGAAGGCACCGTGATTGGCCAGCATGTGGCCGGTTACACCCTGCACGGTCGCCTGATTCGTCCGGCCAAAGTGCTCGTATCCAGCGGCCCGGCGAAATAAAAGGGGTTGAAATCCTTGGCGAGCCGCCCCATAAAAGAATTCACAGACAGGTTTTACAAGTAACGCGACTACAAGATCAGGAGAACAACAATGGCTAAAGTAATAGGAATTGACCTCGGCACCACCAACTCGTGCGTAGCCGTCATGGAAGGTGATAAAGCAAAAGTCATCGCCAATGCGGAAGGTGATAACACCACCCCGTCGATCGTGGCATTTGCCAATGATGAGCGCCTCGTCGGTGCGCCGGCCAAGCGCCAGATGGTGACCAATCCGGACAATACATTTTATGCAGTAAAACGTTTAATCGGACGCAAGTTCGATTCGGCGGAAACCAAACACCACCATGAACTGGTGTCCTACCCGATTGTGGCTGCTGATAATGGCGATGCCTGGGTGGAAGCCAACGGCAAAAAGATGAGCCCGCAGGAAATTTCCGCCATCACCTTGCAGAAAATGAAGAAAACGGCTGAAGATTATCTCGGTGAAGACGTCAAGGATGCAGTCATTACCGTGCCGGCCTATTTCAACGACTCCCAGCGTCAGGCCACCAAGGATGCCGGTGCGATTGCCGGTCTGAATGTGCTGCGTATCGTCAATGAGCCGACTGCGGCGGCGCTGGCTTACGGGCTTGATAAAACCGAGGAAAATCACCTGATCGCCGTCTACGATCTGGGTGGCGGCACCTTCGATATCTCCATCCTGGAAATCGGCGACGGCGTATTTGAAGTGAAAGCCACCAATGGCGACACATTCCTGGGCGGTGAAGATTTCGATCAGGTGCTGATTAAATATCTGGCCGATGAATTCAAGAAAGAACACGGCGTTGACCTGATGAGCGATAAACTGGCCCTGCAACGCCTGAAAGAGGCGGCGGAAAAAGCCAAGATCGAACTGTCTTCCAGCCAGCAGACCGAAGTCAATCTGCCGTTCATCACGGCTGATGCGAGCGGCCCGAAACATCTGCTGATCAAGCTGACCCGCGCCAAGTTCGAAAGCCTGGTCGGCGATCTGGTGGAGCGTTCGCTCAAGCCTTGCGCCCAGGCATTGAAAGATGCCGGCGTCAAAGCGGCCGATATCCATGAAGTGGTGCTGGTCGGCGGCCAGACCCGCATGCCGCTGGTGCAGCAGAAAGTGCAGGAATTCTTCGGTACAGAGCCGCACAAGGGCGTGAATCCGGATGAAGTGGTTGCCATTGGCGCAGCCATTCAGGGCGCGGTGCTGACCGGCGACGTCACCGATGTATTGCTGCTCGATGTCACCCCGCTGTCGCTCGGTATTGAAGTCGAAGGCGGTCTGTTCAACAAGATCATCGAGAAGAACACGACCATCCCGACCAAGAAGAGCCAGACCTATACGACGGCAGCCGACAATCAGACGGCGGTAACCATCAAGGTGGCGCAGGGCGAACGCGATTTATTCAGCGCCAACAAGCAGTTAGGCCTGTTCAACTTGGAAGGTATTGCGCCTGCCGCCCGTGGCATGCCGCAAATTGAGGTGACCTTTGACATTGATGCCAACGGTATTCTCCATGTGCATGCCAAGGACAAGGGCACCGGCAAGGAAACTTCCATTCGCATCGAGTCCGGTTCCGGCCTGAGCGAGGAAGAGATTGAGCGCATGAAGAAAGATGCGGAAGCCAATGCGGATTCCGACAAGAAGCTCAAAGAGCAGATCGAAGCGAAGAATCGTGCCGATGCGCTGGTCTACTCCACCGAGAAATCGCTCAAAGAGCATGGCGATAAAGTGGATGATGACACGCGCAAGGCAATCGAGGCCGCGCTGGCAGAGCTCAAGACCGCCATTGAAGGCGGCGATGCCGACACCATTGCAGCAGCCGAAACCAAGCTGGCTGAAACATCGCAGAAACTCGGTGAAGCGATTTATCAGCAGATGCAGCAGGAACAGGCGCAGGCTGAAGGCGGCGCAGCCGATGCCACGTCATCGGCCACAAGCAGCGACAGCAATGCCGCTCAGGATGCTGAAATCGTCGACGCCGAAGTGGTGG
>CAZXAI010000194.1:0-3171 GCA_964638265.1 uncultured Zetaproteobacteria bacterium | reverse complement strand
CGTGCCAGTAATTTGCGTTTGATATTATTGATGGCGGCGGTTGGATTGAGCTCTTTCGGGCAGGCTTCCATGCAGTTCATAATCTGGTGACAGCGGTACAGGCGGAACGCATCTTCCAGCTGATCGAGCCGTTCGCCCATCGCTTCATCGCGCGAATCAACAATCCAGCGGTTGGCCTGCAACAAAGCGGCAGGGCCCAGGAAACGGTCGCCATTCCACCACCATGACGGGCAGGCTGTGGTGCAGCAGCCGCACAGGATACATTCGTAGGAGCCATCCAGCTCAGCGCGCTGTTCCGGTGTTTGCAACCGTTCGTGCTCCGGTATCGGCGTATCCGTTTTCAGCCAGGGCTGAATCTGGCGGTATTGATCGAAGAAATGATCCATATCCACCACCAGATCGCGAATCACATGCATCGATGGCAAGGGGCGCACATGAATCGGCTGTTTTAATCCGGCAACCGGCGTGATGCAGGCCAGGCCGTTGACGCCGTTGATATTCAGACCGTCGGAACCACACACGCCCTCGCCACAGGAACGGCGATAGGTTAACGAGCCGTCCAGCTGCCATTTAATATAATTGAGCGCATCGAGCAGTTTCATGCCCGGCCCCGTCAGCGGCACGTCATAGCTCTGCATAAACGGTTTATCACCGCCTTCAGGATCATAGCGAAACACAGACAATGTGATCAGATCAGCCATATCAGTACACCCGTTTCCTGGGCGGGAACGATTCCACCGTCATCGGTTGCATCCTCACCGGTTTATAGTCCAGCGACACCCGGCCATCCCTGATGCTGGACAGGGTATGCTTCAGCCAGTCTTTATCATCACGTTCGGGGAAATCATCGCGCGCATGCGCGCCGCGCGATTCCACCCGCGCCAGCGCACCGGCAGCGGTGACGCGCGCCAAACCCATCAAATTCTCCAGCTCCATCGCTTCAACCAGTTCGGTATTAAATATGCGATTGCCATCGGACAACCTGGCATGGGGCAATTCCGCCGCCAGCGCTTCCAGCCGTTCCACGCCCTCGCGCATCACGTCGTCTGTCCGATACACGCTGAAATGCTCCTGCATTATCGTTTGCATGCGCAGGCGAATATCGGCAATGCCTAGTCCATCGCTGTTACCGGCTCTGCTCAGCCAGCCTTCCACCCGCGCCTCGCCTTTCTGCCAGCAGTCCGGCTCCAGCGGCGGGTGATAACGATGCTGTTTCAAACGCTTCATCACCTGATTGCCGCAGGCGCGGCCAAAGACAATAATCTCCAGCAGCGAGTTACCGCCGAGGCGGTTTGCGCCATGCACCGAAACGCATGCCGCCTCGCCGATGGCATACAGACCCGCGCAGTGCTTTTCCCCCTCCGCGCTATTGTATACTACCTCGCCGAAGCGGTTGGTCGGAATGCCGCCCATGGTATAATGGGCTGTCGGCTGCACCGGAATCGGCTCTTTGGTGCAATCCACGCCGGCGAAACGCAGCGCCAGTTCATGGATATTGGGCAAGCGATTCAAAATCAGATCCGAACCCAGGTGATCCAGTTTGAGCAGGGCATAATCCTTGTTCGGGCCGCAACCGCGCCCTTCGCGGATCTCCACGGCAATGGCGCGCGATACCACATCGCGACTGGCCAGATCCTTGGCGGTCGGCGCATAACGCTCCATAAAACGCTCGCCCTCGGAGTTGAGCAGATAACCGCCCTCGCCCCTGACCCCTTCGGTAATCAGCGGCCCGACATCGGCCACGCCGGTCGGATGAAACTGGAAGAACTCCATATCCTCCATCTGCAAGCCGGCAGCCAGTGTCAGCGCGCCGCCATCGCCGGTGCAGATATGGGCATTGGTCGTCACCTTGAAGATACGCCCGGCCCCGCCGGTCGCCAGCACCACCGCCTTGGCCTGAAATAAATGATATTCGCCTTTGGCGATATCCCATGCCATCACGCCCTGACAGCCGTGTTGATCGCGAATCAGATCGAGTGCGAAAAACTCCTGATAAAAATGGGTGCCGGCGCGCAGGTTCTGCTGATACATGGCGTGCAGAATGGCATGGCCGGTTCGATCCGCCGCCGCACAGGTGCGCATGGCCTGACCGCCCTCACCCAGTTCACGCGACTGGCCGCCAAAGGCACGCTGATAAATCTTGCCGCTATCGAGCCGGGAAAATGCCACCCCCTGATGCTCCAGCTCGCGCACCAGTTGCGGCGCAGCCCGGCACATATATTCAATCGCATCCTGATCGCCCAGGTAATCCGAGCCCTTGATGGTATCGTACATATGCCACAACCAGTGATCGGAAGTGACATTGCCCAGTGAAGCATTGATGCCGCCCTGCGCCGCCACCGTATGCGAGCGCGTCGGCAGCACTTTGGTAATCACCGCCACCCGGTGGCCGGCATCGGCCAGTTGCAGGGCGCAGCGCATGCCCGCTCCACCGGAGCCGATAATCACCACATCGTGAAAATGATGTTCCACCTTGTCCGTTGAAAGATATGACACTCAGCCTCCCCAGGCCCAGATAATGGCCAGCCACCAGATGCCGAAACCGGACATCACCAGCAACATCGCCCCGATCAGTGCAACACGCCAGCCGGTCTGATGCACATAATCTTCAAAAACCATTTTCAGCCCCATATAGGCATGAATCATCAGCGCCACAATGAGGATCGTATGCAGCAGGCGGGACACAAAATGATCGACGATATCCAGCAACCCCTGCTGATCGACACTGCCGCTATACACCGCCGCCAGCAGAAAGAAGGGCAGCGGCAACAACAGCGCCAGCGCTACAGCAGACAAGCGTTGCCAGTACCAGTCGGAAAAACCGCTATGCGCGGAACCGGGTTCCTTGCTGATATTCATAGCAATACCGCCAACAGCAGCCCAGCCGCCACGCTCAGACCCAGCACGACACGGGCGCTGTTGCGAAATGCACCACGCCCCTCAATCCAGCCTGCATCTATGCTTAAAAAACGAATGCCATTACAAAAATGATACAGTAGCGCCACGCCCACCAGCCATAGTGAGAATCGGCCCAGGCCGGAATGCAGCCAGTCGGATACGGCGGTAAAATTTTCGGTGCTGCCGGTCATGCCATGCAGCAGCCACAGATACAAGGGGACGAATAATACCAGAATCACACCGCTGGTTCGGTGAGCAATACTGGCAATCATG
>CAZXAI010000193.1:1428-3208 GCA_964638265.1 uncultured Zetaproteobacteria bacterium | reverse complement strand
TGGCGGCATGAGCCAGTTCGGCACGCAGCCAGCGCTGGGCCGGATTGAGCGCATCGGGCGTTTTGCGTTCCAGTTTGCGATAGACTTTAATCGGGTCATCCCGCTGGATCTTGAGCAAGGCGCGGGCAATGCGCTCATTGCTATGCTGCTCCAGATATCCGCTCCACAGCCGCTGCACGGTTTTGACATCGCCGTCAGCCAGCAAACCCTGACCATAGGCCAGCAATACACCGGCATCGTCCGGCAATAATCGATAGGCTTTGCGCAGAAATGCCATCGACTGCCCGGGCTCCTGCTCAGCCAGCTGGAGACAGGCGCGCACCAGACGCGGTTTGACTGCCTCGGCAGAGCGTCGGCCCCGCTTCCAGTCCGCTTCCAGCCGGTTGATAAATTCGAGTAAATCCCCTTCTTCTTCGGCGATATCCACCAGTCTGGATATGGCCAGCGGCGCGCCGGGGTGAACGCTCAACCATGCTTCCAGGTGGGCCTTGCGCGTGGCCGTATCCGGCCGGTTCTCCGCCTGCGGATCGGTGGCCATGCGTGCAGCCAGGGCGGTAATCAGGCCATCCTGATCTTCTGCCGGCAGCGGCAATTCAGCGGCCGGGGTAAGTATGGTTTGCAGCATATCCATCGCCCAGTCGGGTAATACGCCACGGCACCGTTTCAGGGCTCTGGCGCTGACATTGCCGCGCCCGTCCAGCCACTGCGCCAGCGCTTCCCTGAGTTTTTTCTCACGCCGCCTACGACTGCCCAGGCGCAAGGAACGCCATGCCGCGCCGGAGCCGGCAAACAACGCGCCGACAACACTGCGCAGCAGCCACAGGGCCAACAGCAGCGCCAGCAGCGCCACCATAAATGCGCCCTGCCGGGTTTCAAATATCCAGCCGAAGGCCTCAATACGCAGGGCCTGATCGGCGATATTCGGGAATACAATCAGGGCAATGCTGACAGCCAGCGCCAGCAGCAGTAACAGAATAAATCTCATCGCGCACCTCCCTGCTGCCATTGCAGGGCAGTGCGGCGCAGCGTGGCAATATCGGCCTGAATCGCATCAAAGCTCTCCGGCAAGCCGGTCTCGATTGCTTCGCCGCCATGCTGGCCGCCATCCCGCTGCATGGCTTTGATTTGCAATAACAATTCCGCCTGCAAGCTCTGCCACGCACCCTTGGCCGGCCATGATTCCAGGGTCAGATGCCGCGATACATCCAGTAGTCTGGTGCGCAAATCGCCCAGATGCCGCGCCTCTGCCGAAGGAGCCTGACGCAACTGGAACTGGCTGACGATCCAGGCCAGCCAGGGGTATGGCGGCTCGGGCAAAATATTGCGGTGCACCGGCGTCACCAGCGCATCGGCCCATGTATTCAGGGCATCCTGCCATTGTTTCACCTGCTGCACGCGCGCACGCGCCAGCGTATGCATGCGCACGGCCTGGTCGCGCTGGGCATCGCTCAGACCGGGCAACAGGGAGATTTCTTCCCATGCCAGTTGTATTTGCGGCAGGCGACTGGCCGGATCGGTAATCCAGCGCAGGCGCACCTGCAAATTCATCTGCTGCTGCTCCAGCAGGCCATTCTGCAAGGCCTGCTGTGCATCGCTCATGTGCTGCAACTGATCGCGCAATGCCTTGATGCTCGCTAACAGCGCGCGCACTGCGTCGGAGGATACAGCCGCCTGCGGCGCTGCTGACCGGCGCAGTGCCGGTTCGGGCGTGCTGACCGGAGCGATGGGCTGTTTTACCGGAGCGGGTTTGACGCTGACAGCCTGCACCGTGGCCGGATGC
>CAZXAI010000193.1:0-1328 GCA_964638265.1 uncultured Zetaproteobacteria bacterium | reverse complement strand
CCGTGGCCGGATGCAGTCGCGCTGTTAGCGACGCATACAACGGAAGCAGCTTGCCGCTCAAGGCCAGCGAGCCCAGCACCGCCGCCGCAATCAGCAAGACAATGAGTATAAAATTGCGTCCGCCGTGCGATGTACCCGCCGGTGCAGGCTGCGCTTTGGCATCGTTTTTAGCGCTTGCATCAGGCGCTGCGCTATCAGTGATGGCAGCTTCGGTATGCTGCGCTGCTGTATCCTGTTCGCTGGCCGTTGTAGGGGCTGTATCCGCCGGTTTCGTCATCAGCGATTCACGCTTCGTTCAGCCAGCGGGCCACGTCCAGGGCATGATAGGTGAGTATCATATCCGCCCCGGCGCGTTTGAAGCCGAGCATGGTTTCCAGCACCACCCGCTGTTCATCGATCCAGCCATTGGCCGCCGCCGCCTTGACCATGGCGTATTCGCCCGACACATTATACACCGCCAGCGGCAACAGGGTGGCATCTTTGACCTCGCGGATAATATCCATATAGGCCAGCGCCGGCTTGACCATCAGCATGTCCGCACCCTCATCGACATCCAGAAATGCTTCTTTCAGCGCTTCGCGACGGTTGGCCGGATCCATCTGATAACTGGCCCGATCACCGAAACTCGGGGCCGAATCGGCCGCATCGCGGAACGGGCCGAAATAACCCGAGGCATATTTTACCGCATAGGACATCACCGGCGTATGCGAAAAGCCGGCCTCGTCCAGGCCGCTGCGAATGGCGGCAATCATACCGTCCATCATGCCGGACGGGGCGACAATATCGACACCGGCCTCGGCATAGGAAACCGCCTCTTTTTGCAGGTTGAGCAGGGTTGCATCGTTATCGACATCCTCGCCGTGCAGCACGCCGCAATGGCCGTGATCGGTGTATTCGCAGAAACAGGTATCGGCAATCACGCACAGATTCGGACAGGCCGCCTTGGCGGCGCGAATGGCCTGCTGAACGATGCCATTGGCATCCCAGCCGCCGGAACCGATCGCATCTTTTTCAGCCGGAATACCAAACAGAATCATGCCGGCAATCCCCAGTGATGCGATTTCTTCAGCCACCTCACCGACCTGTGAAAGCGGAATACGCGACACCCCCGGCATACTCGCCACCGGCACGGCCTGCTCAATCGTCTCATCGACAAACACAGGATAAATCAGATCAGCCGTACTCAGTTCGGTTTCGCGCACCATGCGGCGAATCGCGGCCACATTGCGCAATCGGCGCGGACGTATCGTCAAATCAGGCAAGGACATTATTCACTCCCGGAATCGTAATACTCGGCCAGTGCATCGAGCATGGCCTCAAAACTAGCC
>CAZXAI010000192.1:0-3238 GCA_964638265.1 uncultured Zetaproteobacteria bacterium | reverse complement strand
GGCGCCTTGCTCAGCGCCTGCCAGAACGATGACGATAAACCCATTAACATCGGCATCCTGCATTCATTGACCGGCACCATGGCCATTTCCGAAAAACCGGTCGTCGATGCCACCCTGCTGGCTATTGCCGAGATCAATGCCAGGGGCGGCGTATTGGGCAGAGCACTGGTGCCGGTCATCGCCGATGGTAAATCCGATGATGCTACCTTCGCCGCCCAGGCCAAACGGCTCATTACACAGGAGCACGTCGCCGTGGTGTTCGGCTGCTGGACGTCGTCGTGCCGCAAAACCGTCAAGCCGATCTTCGAAACATATCACAGCCTGCTGTTTTACCCGGTGCAATATGAAGGGCTGGAGCAGTCCCCCAATATTATCTATACCGGCGCAACACCCAATCAGCAGATTATCCCGGCCATTTCCTGGGTCGCACAACACCTGGGCAAGCGCTTATACCTGATTGGTTCGGATTATGTGTACCCGCATATCGCCAATCGACTCATCCGGATGCAGGCATCCATGCTCGGTCTGACGATCGTGGGTGAATCCTATATACCGCTGGGCTCAACACACGTCAATGGTCTCATCGATGATATCCAGGCCAGCCAGGCCGATGTGGTCATCAACACCATCAATGGCGATAGCAATATCAGCTTTTTTCACGCCTTTGCCAAAGCCGGCCTGACAGCCGCCAACATGCCCGTGATGTCTTTCAGTCTCGGAGAGAGCGAACTCGCCGCCATGACCAACAGCAGCGATATGGTCGGACACTACGCGGCATGGAGTTATTTTCAGAGTATAACATCACCTCAGAACCGTCAATTTATTCGGGACTTCCAGTCCCGCTATGGCCAACACACACCCATCAGCGATCCCATGGAAGCCGCCTATTTCGGCGTCCACCTGTGGGCCCAAACCGTGCAGGCCAATGCATCCACCGATATTGCGTCCATATTAAAGGCAGTGGAAATCCAGACCTTTGACGCACCCGAAGGCATCGTCGCCATCGATCTCGACAGCCACCATACATGGCGACCCATGCGCATCGGGCAAATCAATGCCCAACAGGGCTTTCATATTGTCTGGTCATCGGAACATGCCATTCACCCGGAACCGTATCCGTTTCATATCCTGCCATCGGATGCCCGCATCATGTTACAGGATCTGTTTGACCGCTGGGGTCATGCCTGGGCTGCGCCATGAAAATAATCAGTCGATTTCACCACCTGCCACTGCAACTGAAGTTACCCCTGCTGATCAGCTTCGCTGTGCTGCTATCGGGTTTATCCATTTATTTTGTCGTCACGGTGCAATACAAACACACCATTATGAGCGCAGCCGTGAAACAGCTGAATACCATTCGCGAGAACAGAATTCGTGAAATCCGCATGCACCTGGAACAGCAAATGTATAATCTCGATACGCTGGCCGCCCAGCCGATCATCCAGCAGGCGCTGAGCGAATATCAACCGGCCGGCGTTGGTTCCGGCATCACATCGCCCGCCTATGTGAAAGCCGATCAACTGCTGGGCCGTTATTTATCCTACTATCGCCAGAAATCCGGATATTACGATATGTTTCTGATCTCACCCGGCGGTGATATTTTTTATACGCTGGCCAGAGAACGTGATCTGGGCACCAATCTGGTACGTGGCATATATCGCCATACGCAACTGGCCAATGTATTCCACCATGCCCGCTTTATGCTGGCTGCGCAAATCTCCGATATCTCCTACTACCCGCCGTCGCATACAGCAGCCAAATTCCTGATCGCACCGGTATTTGACCACGGCAGGGTCGCGGGATTTCTCGCCATCCAGATGAACCTGTCCGCCCTGGATGAAGTAATCACATCCATTACCGGCCTGGGACGAACCGGCGAGGTGGTGGCCGGCATCCTCCAGGACAAGGACACGGCCCTGCTGGTTGCGCCGCTCAGGCATGCGCCGAACGCGGCCATGAACCAAACCATCGAGCTGGGTTCCGAACGCGCCATGCCATTGCATCGCGCCCTGCAGGGGCAACTCGGCAATGCCTCTTCGATGGACTATCGCGGCATTGCGGTTGAAGCGGCCTGGGGTTATGTGCCCGAGATGGAACTCGGCGTGGTGGTCAAAATAGATCAGGCTGAATTACTGCAACCGGTAACCACATTGCAACAGGATGTCATGATGATTGTCGTGCTGATTCTGGCATTAACGATGATTGCTGCCGCCGCATTTTCCCGCAGCATCACCACGCCGCTGGAAGCACTCAAGGCCGTCGCCGCCCGCTATGCCAAAGGTCATTTTGACGTACGCAGCACACTGGACACCCATGACGAAATCGGCCAGCTCTCGGCGGCATTTAATATGATGGCGGATAATATCAAACTATATCACGCACAGATCAACGAGAAGAACAAGGCGCTCAAAGCCTACGGCGAGCAACTCGAACAGCGGGTGGCAGAGCGCACGGCCACGCTAACGGCGGCCAACGAAGAAGTGAAAAGCTTCGCCTATATCGTTTCGCATGATCTGCGTTCGCCGCTGGTCAATATGCGGGGTTTCACCGGCGAACTGGATTATGCCCTGACCGAAATCAGGCAGAAAATCGAGCCGCTGCTCGCCAGCCTGAAAGACAGTGAGCGCCAGCAGCTACAGCAATTGATCGAAGCGGACATTCCCGAGTCCATGCAGTTCATCACCTCCTCGGTGGAGAAAATGGATCATATGCTGTCGGCCATCCTGATGCTGTCCCGCCTGGGCAGGCGTGAATTGAAGATTGAGCCCGTTGATCTGCATGCGCTGTGCGACAGTATTGTCAATTCACTCGCTTATCAGATTGATCAATCGCAAACCGAGATCACACTGGGCTATTTACCGGTGATCGACAATGACCGGGTGGTCATGGAACAAATCATGGGTAATTTAATCGGCAATGCGATCAAGTATTTACATCCGGATCGACCCGGCAGGATAGAGATTTCATCAGAGCTGTCGGATTCCGGCATCAGCATCGCAGTGCGTGATAATGGTCATGGCATTCTGCCGCAGGAAGAGGAAAAGGTGTTTCAGATTTTCAGACGCGGCGTGCATCAGGATGTGGACGGCGAAGGTATGGGGCTGCCCTATGTGCAAACCCTGGTTCGCTCACAGGGCGGCAGCATCAGTTTCAAACCGGCGCCGGACTATGGTACTATTTTCGTCGTATTTCTGCCCTTTCAGCACAGAGGCGAGCAATGTATTCAGGAGCGTTGATT
>CAZXAI010000191.1:0-3247 GCA_964638265.1 uncultured Zetaproteobacteria bacterium | reverse complement strand
CCGTGGATCACCACATCGACCGGGATGATGTCGGATACGGCGCCGGCGATGGCATAATTATCTGTGCCGAATACGCCGCAGTTGGCGGCGCAATCGCCCATGGCGACGACCAGCGCCGGTTGCGGCATGGCCTCAAACGTCATCTTTAACGCCGTTTCCATATTGCGTGTCACAGGGCCGGTCACCAGTAGCATATCAGCGAAGCGGGGGCTGGCGGTGAAATGAATGCCGAAACGTTCGATATCGTAATAAGCGTTGTTGGCGGCGTGGATTTCCAGTTCGCAGCCGTTGCAGGATCCGGCATCGACAGCACGAATCGCTAACGAACCGGCAAAGCGTTTGCGGATAACGGGGGCCAGCTTCTCACCGAGCCGTTCAATCTCGTTGTTTGCCTCTGCCAGTGGTTCGGTAATGGTGCCGATTTTGGCCAGCTGTTTCAGAATCCTCAACATGGGATATTCCTGAGATAGATGCTTTTCTTCATACGTCGTTGCCTGAATAGGAGCAGTTGAATGATTTGTTGTTGAGCGGAAAATCTGGCACCGGCACGTCGCGTACGGCCAGTTCCAGCCCCAGCCAGTTAATCACCGATGGGTCGCGTACAAAATAACGGTCTATTTTTCCATCTTCGCCGAAGCGCAGCCAGCAGGCGATTTCGCCGCGCCATGATTCAATGGCCGAAAATCCCGAAATGCCCGGCTCGGGCGCGTGCCAGTCGGCACGCACCGCACCTTCGGGTAGATTTTCTAGCAGCTGGATAATCATGCGCGCCGAATCAGCGATTTCTTCGAAACGCACCCACACCCGCGTCGCCACATCGCCCAGCCTGCCCTTTGCCACGCTCACATCCAGAGCATCATAGGGTGAATACGCCTCTTCAATGCGTTCATCCGGATAATCGCCCGAGGCGCGACCGGCAAACCCGAGCAGGCCGATATCGCGGGCATCGTCGATGCTAACCACGCCGGAGCCAATCACGCGCTGCTGGATGGTCGGGTTATCTGCGTAAATGGCGCGTAAATGCTCCACTTCGGCGGCAATGGAACGCGTTTGTTCGAGCAGTGCGCGACGCGCCTGCACATCCGGCTCGCTCGCAACGCCGCCGATGATGACCGCATCCATCAACAGCCGGTGAGCAAAAATTTCTGCATGCAAGCGCGCCATATCCTCACGCAGGCGGTGCATTTGCATCAGCATGAAAGCAAATGCCGCATCATTACAAATCGCCCCGATATCGCCGATATGATTGGCCATGCGCTCGCGCTCGCACAACACGCCGCGCAAATAGCTGGCGCGTTCGGGCACACCTATGCCGGCGGCATATTCGCATGCCTGTGCGAAGGCCCAGGCATGGCCCACCGTGCTATCGCCGGACACGCGCGCGGCCAGCCGAACGCCCTGTTCTGCATTGCGTCCCTGCATGGCTTTTTCGATGCCCTTGTGCACATAACCGAAACGCTGTTCCATATTCAGAATCTGCTCGCCGACGGCCAGAAAACGGAAATGGCCCGGCTCGATGATGCCGGCATGCACCGGCCCGACCGGAATTTCATAAACGCCGTCGCTGCCGCTTTTGATAAATGCATATTCACCCCCGGCCTGCGCCATGCGGGTATCGCGGCCAAATTCACGCAGTAGCGGGTGCGCATCTTCCGGCCAGTGTTCATGCTTGAGCCAGCGGCGATTATCGGGCGTACCGACCACATCAATGCCGAACATGTCCTGTATATGGCGCTCCATGCGGGAGGCGGCGATGTAATGTTTGCTGATCGATGGGATTTCGCGCTTGTTGCCCAGCAGGGTGCGCAGCAGGGCATGGCGGTGTTCGGGGTGCGCAAAGCACATATAGACATACATGCCCGCATCCTGCTCATGGGCGCCGCCCTCGGTCGCCCATACCGCAACCAGGCGCATATCAATCCGGCGGGCTGTTTGGGCGGCCTGCTCCCAGTCCAGTATACGGATTTCCAGACACGGCATATGAGCCGGATGATGATCTGCCAGATATTGGGTATAAATGCCGTGATCGCCCAGCTTCTCGGCGAACCAGGTATTGGCCAGATGCTTCATACACCGCCTCCGGCATGACCGGGCATAGCAATCAGCGCTGCTGCCTGATGATACCAGTCCGCCAGAAAGGCGGGAATTGACAGGCCCAGCAGCAAAGCCAGCGCCAGATGGATATACACCGGCGTCATATTCACCTGTATCGTATGCACCTGCGCCGGTGCATCACCATAGACCATCGGCTGCACAAAACGGAACAGGCCGGCCATGGCCACCAGCAGCCCCAGCAGCAGAGGAGCGACCGTCCACGGATAGGATTGCAGGGCGGCGGTAAAAATCAGGAATTCACTGATAAAGACACCGAAGGGCGGGAACCCGGCAATGGCGGCCACGCCAATCAATAATCCCCAGCCGATACCCGGATGATGACGAATCAGACCGCGAATGCCGGCCATTTTCTGCGTGCCCATGGCCTGGGCGGCATGGCCGACGGTGAAGAAAATAGCCGATTTGACCAGCGAATGCACCGTCATATGCAATAACGCGGCAAAGGTGGCCAGCGGCGTGCCGATGCCGAAGGCGAACGTCATCAACGCCATGTGTTCCACCGATGAAAAGGAAAACATGCGTTTGATATCGCGCTGTTTGTGCAGGGATAGCGCTGCCACGGCCAGTGAAAACAGGCCGAAGCCCATCATGATATGGCCGGCCATATCCGTCCCGGTCGCGCCATCGACCAGCATCTTGCAGCGCACCAGCGCATACAGCGCCAGATTGAGTAACAGGCCGGATAGCACGGCGGACACCGGCGTCGGCCCTTCGCCGTGCGCATCGGGCAACCAGGCATGCATCGGCGCCAGCCCCACCTTGGTGCCGTAACCGACCATCAGAAAACAGAAGGCAATGCTCATCACCGAGGCATCCAGTTCACCGGCGCGCTGCATCAGCACCGTCCACGTTAATGCCGCATTGCCATGCCCGATAACAGCGGAGGAGGCGTAAAACACCAGCACCGTGCCGAACAGCGCCAGCGCAATGCCCATGCCGCAGAGGATGAAATATTTCCATGCCGCCGCGATCGAGGCCGGGGTGCGATACAGCGACACCAGCAGCACCGTAGCCAATGTGGCCAGCTCCAGCGACACCCACAATACGCCGATATTATTGGTAGTGAAACCCAGCAGCATGCCGAACTGGAATAATTGATACATGCTGTGATACAAACGCAGGCGGCTTTCAT
>CAZXAI010000190.1:0-3268 GCA_964638265.1 uncultured Zetaproteobacteria bacterium | reverse complement strand
TCGCAGCGATGGATAAGGCATGGCAGCAGGCGCGCGCCTGCGTCAGGAAAGGGCGTCGTTGTGTCATGATCGCCCATCCCCGGCCTGCAAGTGTGGCATTCCTTGAAAGCCGGCTGACAAAAGAGGATGCTGCCATGATGGTATCGGTCAAACAGCTGTTGCAAGGTGGTTCGCATTCGGTTCAGGCGGCGCCACGTCTGCGTTTGTCGGAGTCCCGGTGATCGCCGCGTTGCGTAAATACCTGCTGGCCGGCATCGTGGCTCTGATGCCGTTGCTGGTGGTCGTGGCGCTGGTCAACTGGCTGCTCAGGATTTCCGATCAAACCGTAGCGCTGTTGCCGGCCGCCTATCGGTCTGAACTATTGTTTGGCGTGCATATTCCCGGCATGGGCATCCTGTTAGCCCTGTTGTTTATTATCGTGATTGGCGCGTTGCTTACGCATTTCATCGGGCGCTATTTTATGCGCCTGATTGATTCGGTGATGGAACGCATTCCGCTGATCCGCACCGTCTATAAAGCCACGCGCCAGTTGCTGGAAGCGATATTCAGCGATAATTCAAACGCATTCCAGGAAGTGGTCATGGTTCCATTTCCGCATAAGGGCAGTATGGTGCTCGGTTTTGTCACCGGTGAAAGCCCGGTTTCAGCCGGGCCGGATAGCCAGCCGAGCGTGTCGGTCTTTGTGCCCTCCACGCCGTTGCCGACTACGGGCTGGTTATTATTTGTGGCGGCTGAGGAGCTGGTGCATGTGGATATCAGTGTGGAAGAAGGCATGAAGCTGGTGTTATCCGGCGGCGTTGTGCCGCCAGCCCGGAGTACAGAGACCTGATGAAGCCACAGCCTATGGGTGCCGCTGCCCGCTCTGGTGTTGCCCCTGCCACGGACGCGGTTACGATACCGCCATGCTGAAAATTATTTCCCTGTTGCTGCTGATCTCCGCCAATGCCCAGGCAGAGCCCCTTTCCGGAGCAACGGCCGAGGCCGCTGCCGGGATAACGGTAGCACAGAGCAGCGCGCCTGCGCTCAACGATGCCCGCAGGCTGATCCAGCATGGTCAGGATGATGAGGCTATTGGCGTACTGGGGCAGCTGCTTCAAGCCAGTCCCGATAATTTTCAGGCCTGGTTTTTGCTGGGTGTGACCCAGGCCAAGCAGCGCCGTTTCCACGATGCGATTGCATCTTTTGGCAAGGTGGTTGCCTTGCAGCCAAAGCTGGCCGAACCGCATAATAATCTGGCCGTGATTTATAATGAGCTGGGCGATTTCCGGGCCGCTGTGAAAGAACTGGAAGCATCGCTGCAGTTGAAACCGGATTATGCCACAGCGCATGAAAATATCGGTGATTTGTATGTGAAACTGGCAGCCGACGCCTATCGAAAAGCACTGCAGGAAGATAGCCGCCCTGCTTTGCGTCAACGCTATGAGCGCTTGCTGCATATTCATCAGGCCGATGATCATCCATCGGCAGCTGAGACGCACCCCGGCTCAACAGTTTCACCGGGTTCAGCACTGCAGAGCCAGAAGACCGCTATTGTACCCACACAAGCGCCACCCGCACCGTCCACAGCGCCTGTGCCGAACAGCGCAAAGCAGCCCCCGGCTAACAGGGTCGGCCAGACTGTATCCCCGCGTGTTGCGGACAGCGCCGGTTCACAAGGTGCTATTCCGGCTGCGATGGCGGCCGTGCAAGCGTGGCGTTCGGCCTGGAGCCGGCAGGATGTGCCCGCCTATTTTAAAGCATACAGCGATACATTTGATGTTGGCCCGCGTTTTAAGACGCTGAAGCAATGGCAGCATTATAAGCAACGGGTGATCAGCAAAAGGGCGTTTATCCGGGTTACGCTGGAGCATATCAAAGCGCAGCTATTACCCGATGGTGAAATAAAAATCGTTTTCCTGCAACATTTTCGCTCGGATGCCTTTAACAGTGATGATATCAAGGAGCTGCGACTCAAAGCAGGCCGGGATGGGTGGAAGATTGTATATGAAACGTCTAAATAGCAGCATGAATATCGTCTGGTTGCTGCTGGGACTGTTCGCCGCCACGACCGGGGTCTGTGCCGGAGAGTGGGATCAGGTCAGCACAGCGCTCGATGATGGCAAGGCCAGTGCAGTCAGAAGCTTGTCGAGTCAGGAACGCACCATTCTGCAGGCCACGGTGGCATTGAAAACCGACAAGCCGGATCAGGCATTGATGCTGCTGGCATCGGCGCAGCATGCCAAAGACCCACTGGTCGCTCTGCTGGAAGCAGAAGCGCACCGCCAGCAGGCTCTTCATGCCGCCCGGCAGGCCGGTATTTATGCCGATGGTATGAAAAAGCAGGAACAGTTGCTGGCTTCGGCGGATTTGAACAATGGGCTGGGTGAGGCCGATGCACGCCTGCGCGCATTTATGGACAGGCTGCACAGGCAGGAGGGCGACCCGGTTGATATTCTGATGCCCGGCCCGGATGTGGCCAATGTGTTTATGTTTGATAAAGCCCGCAACCGGATGTTTATCTATGCACCCACCGCTGGCGGCGGCCTGAAACAAATCACCGATGAATATGTAGTGACCGGCACGGTGGTTGGCGATAAACAGCATCGCGGTGATGGCCGCACGCCGCACGGCGTGTATCGGTTTGTCAAAAAGCTACAGGGCAGGAATCTGGAATCACGCTATGGCCCGGTCGCATTTCCGATTGATTATCCCAACGAACTGGATGTGCTGCACAAAAAAGACGGTTCCGGCATCTGGCTGCATGGCTACCCGATGGATGTCAGTCGCCGTCCGCCTCAGGATACGCTTGGCTGTTTCTCCCTGTCCAACGACCGCCTGCTCACGGTGGCCAAATATGTGAAACTGCACCATAGCTGGGTGATTGTCGGCGAGCATTTCCAGTTTGGTCAGGCTGCCAGAAAAAAACAGCTGCTCGATTCAGTCAAGCGGGATATCGAAGCATGGCGGCGCGATTGGATGCAGCTCAATACAGAGGCATATTTGTCCCACTACCATCGCAAATTCCATTCCGGCATACGTGATCTGGCGGCATGGAAACGCTATAAACGACGGGTCAATGCCAACAAGCGCTTTGTCGAAGTCAGGTTTACCAATATGACGCTTATTCATGATCCGAACCGATGGCCGGAAGGTGAAATCGTGGTGGCTGAATTTGATCAGTCCTATCGCTCCAGCAATTATGCCGATCAGGGTCGCAAGCGTGTCTATCTGGCTCGGGCCAATGCCAATGAGCACTGGAAAATCCTGCTGGAGGAATCGCTCAAGCAAT
>CAZXAI010000189.1:0-3331 GCA_964638265.1 uncultured Zetaproteobacteria bacterium | reverse complement strand
ATTGAAAATTTACATGCGTCTGTTGCAGGCAAGGAAATACTCAAGGGTATCAACCTGACGGTTGGGGCCGGCGAGGTGCATGCCATTATGGGGCCGAACGGTTCGGGGAAATCCACCCTGTCCAATGTCATTGCCGGACGCGACGGTTATGAAGTCACAGCAGGTTCGGTGACCTATCACGGCAAGGATTTGCTGGCCATGAAGCCGGAAGAACGGGCCTGGGAAGGCGTGTTTCTGGCCTTCCAGTATCCGGTCGAAATCCCCGGCGTGAACAATACCTATATGCTCAAGGCCGGCGTCAATGCCAGCCGCAAACACCGGGGCGAGCAGGAACTCGATGCCATGGAATTCATGCAACTGATCAAGGAAAAAGCCAAACTGGTGGAGCTCGATCAGTCATTTCTGTCGCGCGGGGTGAATGAAGGCTTTTCCGGCGGCGAGAAAAAGCGCAACGAGATTTTTCAGATGGCTGTGCTGGAACCGTCGCTGGCGCTGCTGGATGAAACCGATTCGGGGCTGGATATTGATGCCTTGAGAGTCGTGGCGCAGGGAGTGAATGCGCTGCGTAATGCCGAGCGCTCGATTGTGATGATCACCCATTATCAGCGTTTGCTCGATTATATCGAGCCGGATGTCGTGCACGTGCTCTCGGGCGGAAAAATCCTCAAATCCGGCGATAAATCGCTGGCGCTGGAGCTGGAAAAGCGCGGTTACGACTGGGTGAAAGATGAAGGCCAAACCGCATGAGTGATCTGACCCTGGATACTGCTGCACTGCCCGGCAATGCCGGCGTGCAGGCGTTGCGCCGGCAGGCCGCCGATGCATTCGCCCGCACCGGTTTGCCCGGCCACCGCGACGAAGACTGGAAATACACCGATATTTCACGTTTAAGCGCGGTGCTCGGCGAGACATGGTGGATGCCCACTGCACATGACAAGACAACGGATATGGCAGGCATTGAGGGGCTGGATGCCTATCGGCTGGTTTTTGTGGCCGGCGTATTTCAGCCGCAGCAATCCAGTATCCCGGAGTCTGTTCAGCTGTTGCCGTTATCGGCATTGCTGGCGGATGATCCGCAGGACAGCGCCCGCTGTTTGTTCAAGCTGGATGAATCCGCGCCGTTATTTAACGGCATCCTGGCGGCCAATACGGCGCTGGCCGGCGATGGCCTGTGCGCCTGCATCGATGCGGGCGTGCAACTCGACAAGCCGCTGTATGCCTTGCATATCGGCGATAACACGGCGCATGTATTAAACGGGATCATGCTGGGAGAAGGCGCTGAAGTCACCCTGATTGAGCATTTCACCGGCGCCGACAACAACGCCCCCGGCCTGAGCAATATCGCCACCTATCTGCGTCTGGGTGAACAGGCCGGCCTGACGCATTATCGTTTGCAGATGGAAGGTGCGAAACAGTTCCATGTCGGACGCGTGGATGTCAAACAGGGACGCGATTCCCGTTATACTCTGCATGCCGTGGAACTCGGTTCCATGTTATCGCGCGCCGATATCGTGGTGAATCTGGCTGAAGCCGGCGCATCGTGCGATTTATTCGGTTTGTTCGTGGCATCCGGCCGTCAGCATATCGATCATCACACCCGCATCGACCATAACGCGCCGCACTGCCGCAGCCGCGAAAACTACCGCACTGTGCTCGATGGCCGCGCACACGGCGTATTCAACGGCAAAATCGTGGTGGCTGAAGGCGCGGTCAAAACCGATTCGGCCCAGTCCAATGGTAATCTGCTGTTATCGAAAAATGCCGAGATGGATACCAAGCCGGAACTGGAAATTTATAACGACGATGTCAAATGTGCCCACGGTGTCACCGTCGGCCAGCTCGATGAAAATCAGTTATTCTATCTGAAATCGCGCGGCCTGTCGGAAACAGAAGCGCGCCAGCTGCTCACCTTCGCCTTTGCCGACGAGGTGCTGGTTGGCATGGATATCCAGACCGTACGCCGCTTCGTCGAAAAAGAAGCATTTGCCAAATTGCCCAATATGACCGATCTAGAAGGGTTATTGGGATGAAAATCATGTCACCGCAAAGGTACGCAAAGAGAACCAATCTTATTATAGATTCATTTTTTTGCCTTTCCTTTGCGTACCTTTGCGGTAAAAAAGGTTTTGAACATGTTTGATATAGAAAAAATTCGGGCGGATTTCCCGATACTGCAGCAGGAGATTTACGGCAAGCCGCTGGCGTATCTGGATAATGCCGCCACCACCCAGAAACCGCAGTGCGTGATTGATGCGGTGAATCATTATTACGCCTGCGATAATGCCAATGTGCACCGGGGCGTGCATGCTTTGAGCGAGCGCGCCACAGCCAATTACGAGGCGGCGCGTCAACGCATTGCATCATTTTTCCATGCGTCCAGCGAGCGCGAAGTGATTTTCACGCGCGGTACGACCGAAGCCATCAATCTTATCGCATCCTCGTGGGGCGGCAGCCATATCCGTGAAGGCGATGAAGTGCTGATCACGCACATGGAGCATCATTCCAATATCGTGCCGTGGCAGATGCTCTGCGATCATGTCGGCGCGACGTTGAAGGTGGTTCCCATCAATGAACGCGGTGAACTGATGATGGATGCACTGGATGATTTACTGTCCGAGCGCACCAGACTGGTTGGCGTGGTGCATATGTCCAATGCACTCGGCACCATCAATCCGGTTCAGACCATCATCGAGAAAGCCCATGCTGTGGGCGCGAAAGTGCTGGTGGACGGCGCACAGGCGGCGGCTCATCTGGCCGTCGATGTGCAGGCGCTGGACTGCGATTTCTATGTCACCAGCGCGCACAAAATGTATGGCCCGACCGGTATCGGCGTGTTGATTGGCAAAGAGGCCATTCTCGAAGCCATGCCGCCCTATCAGGGCGGCGGCGATATGATTCGCATGGTCACCTTCGAGAAAACCGAATACAATGATATCCCCTATAAATTCGAGGCCGGCACGCCGCATATCGCCGGCGCGATTGGCTTCGGCAAGGCCATCGAATATATCGAGCATATCGGCTTTGAGGCGATTGGCCGGCGTGAACAGGCGCTGCTGAACTATGCCACAGCCAAAGCCGAAGCCTTTGAAGGCCTGCGCCAGATTGGTACTGCGCGTGAAAAAGCCTGTGTGCTGTCGTTTGTACTCAATAGCGTACACCCGCATGATCTGGGTACGATTGTCGATCGTGAAGGCGTGGCCATCCGCGCCGGCCACCATTGCGCGATGCCGGTGATGCAGTTTTTCAAGGTGCCGGCCACAGCGCGCGCTTCGTTTTCGATCTACAATACCGAAGCCGAAGTCGATGCGCTGTTCATGGCATTACAAAAGGC
>CAZXAI010000188.1:0-3383 GCA_964638265.1 uncultured Zetaproteobacteria bacterium | reverse complement strand
TTCGCGCCAATCGTTTGGCGTTGTGGATATCTGTTGCAGAAATGCCTGCGAGCAGTGGATCAGTGCTTGCCTCTGTTGGTAGTTGCTTGGTGAGCTTGAGTTGCGGCTGCAGCTGTTGTGATGCTGCAATTTCCAGGTCAAAAGTGGTTTGAACGGGTTCGGGCATCGGTTGGGCATTTGCGACCGTGTTTTTATGCACATGCGTGTTCAGGGTATGTTCTGGCAGGTGGGCGCAGCCGTTTAAGGCAAACAATACCGGAACGGCAGCCAGATATTTTATCCGCCTGCCGATAACACCGGACATGCCTGTCGGATTAAAATAAATCATCATAATCCGAGTCGTCATAATCGCCATCGGCCTGAGCCGCAACCAGGGCATTGCCCAGCAGGGTCAGAGCCAGCATTTTACTGCCCTCTTTCTGGCGCGCATCGACAGCAAATACCAGGTCAGGGTTCATCTCCAGTATGGTGGCGATTTGTTCCACGCTCTTTGCACCATCCAGATCCTGCTTGGTTGCTCCCACAATGGCCGGTAAATCAACGTGTTCGCTATAATAATCAAACATTTTCTTCATTTCCTGCAATGATTCATCGCTGGTGCTGTCCACCAGGAAAATAGCGCCGATGGCCCCCTTGGCGAGAATATTCCACATGAAATTAAATCGCGCCTGCCCTGGCGTGCCGAACAGGTGCAGTTCGAGACCATCGTCAATTTTCAGGATGCCGAAATCCAGCCCGACGGTGGTCATGGCTTTGAGTTGGGAAACCTGATCGGTGGCTGCAACATCGGTAGCCGCAATTTGCGAATCGCTCAGATTCTGAACCATGGTGGTTTTACCGGCATTGACCGGCCCGGTAATCACCAGCTTGACGATTTGCTTGTCTTCGGAATCCATTAAAGGCCCCTGATTCTATTGATGATTCTGGCCAGCAGGCCTGCTTTCTTCTTTCCGGTTTCAGCTTGTGTTTGAATTTTCTGGGTGCTGATATGACTTTGCGTGCTGGCATTGAGCGGCGCGATCAGGCCCAGGATATACGTGGCCATCAATACTCTGAGTCGCACGATTTCATCGCGGGTGTTTTCTGCCTGAGAGATATAATGTTGCATGCGCAGCACACCGTTATGCTGATATTGCATATGCATTTTCATATAGGCGGAGTTGTCCTGAAATGCATAGCGCTGCATCGGGTAGAGGCGGACAATCAACGGCGGCAGGCGCATGGTGAAGCTGAGCAGGCTGGCGCGCATTTCTGCATCAAAGGTGTAACCGGCCAACATGGATGCGATGGCCTGCGGTGCAAAAACACGTTTGTTAGTCATGGGATTCAAGTCGTCGGATGTCACGACCTCCACCGATTTGGACTCCAGAATAGCTCTGAGGTTTTTGACGACATCATCGTGCGAGCCTTCAAATCCGGCGCGCTCGTAGTACTGGCTTCTCGTTTCATTCCCCACGGTGTAATCAATCCGGGCCGGTTTCTGATTGATGATCATGCGGCGAAGATATACCAATGAATTCATTGTTTTTACCCTCTGTTTATAAACTTAAATGTGAAAATATACAGATTCGCCGGGCGCTCGCAAATGAAAGCGCGAAATAGCGCTTTGTTTTTCATATCTTGGTACGGTTGGAATAGCCCATCCGCGTTCGCTCGGAGAACCGTTTCAGATGATTTGCCCCAGTTGCTGTTGCGCCTGTCGGGCCTCCAGAAATACCAGTCCGAGGTTGGCGCGTTGGGATACGGTGACGATCAGCGATGCCCGGTGCTCGATATCAAAGAGCAGAATACCGGCCTTGGCGCCGCGAATATTCACTTCCTGAAAATCGCCTACCTGGAGCGTGTCGGTCACCCGCTTGGACAGGCTGCCCAGGGCCGCCCCCATGGCAGCGGCGGCATCGCCCTGATCGCTGCCCAGTTTATCGGCAATCATCATGCCATCCGGGCTGATTACGGCCAGACCCTGAATATCCGATGTCGCCATACTCAATTCATCCAGTACAGCATTGATTCTATCCTGTTTTGTAGCCATAAAAACCTCCTGCTTTATTCTTGCCGCTGATGGTTCATGCCGGCAGTTTGTAAATGTGCTGCATGGCTTCGGCTCCGGGTTCGAGCGTTTCCACCCAATCAATAAACTGCGTGCACATCGCCTTGCCTCTGAATATTGCACCGTGTTGCGGCGCAATGATGTCGATATCCAGCGTGCGTATCATCTGCGCCCATAGGCGGCAGGCGGTGCTGCTGGCCATATAACGGTTATGGAAACCGATCATATGTTCGCAGTGAGCATCGAAATCATCGACAAAACGGTAGTCGACGAGTGCGGCTCCCAGATCGCCGGAGAACAGTATTTTCGACGTCGGATCGTAGACATGGATATTGCCGGCGGAATGCAGGAAATGAGCCGGGATCAGTAATAATTCGCAGCCATTCAGATCGAGCCGCATACCTTCATCCGGAATGACTTTCATGCGATCCATCACGCTGCCGTCAACGCCGAAATGGGCCACAAAACGACGCCAGATGGCCGGCATATAGGCATCGGCATCGGTGATCATCAGCCAGCCGTTGATGGATGCAACGATATCCGGATCCTGGTGCGATAAAAACAGATAATCGAGCGATGACGGCGGCAGGTGTTCGGGCATGGCGGCGAAGATTTTGGAATAAACTTTATGGCCGCCCGGATCCAGCAGCATGCCCCGGCCATTGTGAATAATCAGGTGCTGGTTGGCCGAAACCATCTCGCCTTCCGTAAAATCCTCGAAAAAGATGCAGCGGTGATTGTCGTTCTCAAACAGGATATCTGCCATGATCTGTCTCCTTGTGCTGTTTATGCCGCAGGCGCTCTGTCCGCATGCATGGCGGCCGCAATGCGCTTTCTCAAACGGCTCAGTAATTTACGAATGCCGCTGGGGACAGATGGCGTGTCCATGACCAGTACAAACATATCGCCACCGATTTCAATGTCCTTGATGATCATCAGGTGACTGTCCTCCAGCACCAGGGCCAGGCATGTGATGCTATCGTACTCACCCAGTCTGACTGCATGATCGCCAACCCGGATCAGCTCAGGCGCAATGGCCGACATGCCTGCATGGGCAATATTCCCGGCATGACTGACCGCCAGACCATTGTGATCGGCCAGCAATAAGGAGTGCATGCCATGCTCGATACGCGTTTGTTCGAGTATGGCCTGCAAACGCATATCCAGCGTCATGGTAGATGTTTCTGGCAAAATCCCCTCCGGCAAGCAGGCAATATAGCCTTAAGCGGCATGATATACAAATACTGCTTCGTGGTGCCTGAGTTGATCGGAACGGCTGATTGGAAGCAATTGACGCCTGCGTCCGATTCATGTAGTGCTGTCAGCCATGCAG
>CAZXAI010000187.1:0-3390 GCA_964638265.1 uncultured Zetaproteobacteria bacterium | reverse complement strand
TCGTCAAGATGGTTCATAACGGCATGGAATACGGCATGATGCAGGCTTTTGCCGAAGGCTTTGAACTGATGAAGGCCAAGGAGGAATTCGATCTGGATATGCATCAGATTGCGCGCGTCTGGCAGCATGGTTCGGTGGTGAGCTCATGGTTGCTGGATTTGACCGCCGATGCACTGGAAGCCGATGGCGATTTGTCTTCCCTGTCCGACTGGATGGACGATTCCGGCGAAGGACGCTGGACGGCCAATGAAGCCATTGATCTGGCTATCCCGACGCCGGTGATGACGCTGGCCTTGCAGATGCGATTCCGCAGCCGTCAGAAAGACGCATTCGCCGGCAAGATTGTCAACGCCCAGCGCGCCGGTTTCGGCGGCCATGCGATCAAGCCGGCGGAGAAAGAATAATGTCGCAGGCTGCATCCATGGTCGGCGCGCAGTGCCCGGAATCGAGCAATATCGTGATCTTTGGCGCCTCGGGCGATTTGGCCAAGCGCAAGTTGTTGCCCTCGCTGGCGCATATGCATCACTGGAATCTGATTGGCCCGGAGTCGAAGATTATCGGGGTGGTGCGTGAAGACTGGGATCGCGAACACTGGATCACTTATGTGCGTGAACAGCTACAGCAGTTTTTGCCTGATGATGTGCTGCAATCCCCTGCATGGCAACGTATTCTGGATCATACCGATGTGGTGCATGGCGATCTCGGAGATCCCGAACTGTATGTGGAACTCAGGGGCCGCTTGCAAGTCCATGAGGGGAAAACCAATGCCTTGTTTTATCTGGCTATTCCGCCCGACTGGCATGAGCGGGTATCGATTCATCTGCGCGACGTTGGTCTGGCCGATGAGACAGATGGCTATCGCCGGATTGTCATCGAAAAGCCGTTCGGCACCTGCTATGAATCGGCCAGAGAGCTGAATAAAAAACTGTTGAAGAATTTCGATGAGTCGCAGATTTATCGTATTGATCATTATCTGGGCAAAGAAAGCGTACAGAACCTGATGGTGTTTCGCTTTGCCAATTCCGTGTTTGAGCCATTGTGGAATCGCAAGTATATTGACCATGTGCAAATTTCGGTGTCGGAATCACTGGGGGTGGAGTACCGCGCCCTGTATTATGATAAAGCCGGTGCCTTGCGCGATATGATTCAGAGTCATTTGTTGCAGGTGATGTCGCTGGTGGCGATGGAAGCGCCGGTGTCGATGGATGCGCAGGCGATTCGTGATGAGAAGCTGAAGGTATTGCGTTCAGTACGTCAGATTCTGCCGGCAGATGTGCCGTCATGCGCGGTGCGGGCGCAGTATACGACCGGCATGGTCAATGGCGAAAAAAGCGAGGGCTACCGCGATGAGCCGATGGTGGATGCCGCCTCGACTACAGAGACCTTTGCCGCCGTGCGGGTGTTTGTCGATAACTGGCGCTGGCATGGGGTGCCGTTTCTGTTGCGTACGGGTAAAAAGTTGCCGGATCAGGTGTCGGAGATTGCCATTCGTTTCCGTAAACCGCCGCAGAATCTGTTTTCCCGTTACAGTGAGGATATCGCCTGCAACGAGCTGGTGTTTCGCCTGCATCCCAATGAGGGCATGGTCTATACGATCAATGCCAAACAACCGGGCATGGTGCCGGAATTGCGCAGGCTGCATCTGGATGCCCCATATAGCGTATCCGGCATGGGTACGCCCGAAGCTTATGAAACCCTGTTGCATGATGTGCTGCTGGGTGAGGCCACACTGTTTGCCAGCGGTCGCGAGGTGGAAGAATCGTGGCGCATCGTACAGCCGATTCTCGATGCATGGGCGCAAAAGCGGAATATCCAGTTCTATTCGGCGGGTAGCTGGGATGTACCCGGCATTGAACGCTTGATCAACGATTGTGAGGGGGATTGGCGTGACCTCTCTACAGGAGCCAATCATGAATTTCACTCGATTTCCTGATTCCGGGGCGGTGGCGCGATGTGCGGCTGAGACGGTGGCGTCGGCCTGCCGCCACGCTATTGCAGCGCGCGGCGTGTTTCACTGGGTGCTGGCCGGCGGTACGACGCCGAAGCGTTGCTATGAGATGCTGCGTGATGCGGATATGGACTGGTCAAAAACACATATCTGGTTTGGCGATGAACGCTGTTTGCCTGCTGGCGATGCAGCGCGTAACGACCACATGGCCGATATAGCCCTGTTGAAGCATGTGCAGGCACCTGCGGCACAGATTCATCGTATCGATGCGGAACTGGGAGCGGAGGTGGCGGCAGCGCGTTATGCAGCGCTACTGGCCGATGCGCCGGTGATGGATTTGATTCTGCTGGGCATGGGCGAGGATGGCCATACGGCCAGTTTGTTCCCCGGCAACCCGGCTCTGGATGATCCGCGTCTGGCGGTTCCGGTGTACAATGCCCCCAAAGCGCCGCCCGAGCGGGTCAGTATGGGCTATGCCGCACTCCATGCAGGGCGCCGTTGCCTGATTATGGCGACCGGTGCAGGCAAGGCGGATGCGATCTGTCGAATCCAGGCTGGCGAGCGCCTGCCGGTTGCGCGCATACCCGGCAGCGAATGGCTGATTGATCAGGATGCTTCCGGCTATGCTGGGTTAACATGAAACAAATAACGCGGCCTGCATGGAGCTTTTACGCGCCATGCTATTGTTTCATCGCATGGGGTGGAAAAAATCCATGCGCGTTAGGATAGAAATATAATTAAACGACTGGTGGGCTCGGCCGACAGCGGTCATTCAGAATGTTGCTAAAGCCGGTTGATCAAACACCAGAAAATGAATCGCACCCGCCCTGTTGGCGCTACCGGGCGGGTGCGATGAACGGATGGTTTATTTCACTGTGACATGAATCGTTTTGCACCAGTCCTTGCCGTAGGAGATGTGGTGTCCGTCGGCAAATTGCAGACTCAGGGTGTGCGAGCCGGATTTCAGGGAGATATATGTTTCTTTTTGCCCCTTGCCGTAATGCATGTGGGTGGCGTCCTTGGCAACGGCGGTGCCCTGTTTGACGCAATCGCCGTCCACGATGATATGAAAATGGCCCGTGCCTTCGACCGGATCACCGGCTTTGTGCACTGTCATGCCTTCGACTGCCATTTCTACCTTGAATGTATGATCCAGCGTGGCGCCGTCTTTCGGTGTTTCAAAGGATACGCCATGCTCATGGCCTTCATGGGCGCATGCTGAGCCGGCCATGACCAGCGAGCCTGCCAATATGGCTATGTGGGCTATTTGACTATATTTCATTGCTTACCTCTCGTTTTAATCTGCACAGATTCCATGGCGTGCATGGAATAGATAAACAAGCACCCTAGAGATGCATATGAAAATATAAACCGGAGAAGAAATATAGATTATAGGTTCGGGTGGATTAGAGGATTGGGACGCATGGTTGGAGGCAGGGGCG
>CAZXAI010000186.1:0-3393 GCA_964638265.1 uncultured Zetaproteobacteria bacterium | reverse complement strand
GGCAGACCGGCTCAGGGGGCTGGCAAGTCGACGCATAAAGGTCCGCGTACGACCATTCGCCGTGGTTTGACGCCGGCTCAGATTGCCGCCATGAAAGCGCCCAAATCGACCGTCAAGCAGCTGGAACAAAAGATATCAGAAGATCGTGCGGCTCAGCGCAGAAGCGCTAATCGTCCTCAGCGTCCGGATAACAGGCTCGGTGGCAATGCTGGCGCTGGACAACAGGGTACGCGTCGCTCTCCCTCAGTCGCCGTGGCGCCAGGCGCCGGCGCACCACCGGCGCCTACCGGAGCGCAGCCCCGCCGTCGTGGTCCGGGCGGCATGCGTCCGCAGCGGCGTCTGTCACCGGCTGAAAAGGCGGCGCGCCGTGCATATTCTGCCAAACGTCATGAGATTTTATCGCCGGAAGAGGAAGAGCGCCAGGCCAGATTGGCGCGCGGCAGCGGCTCCAAACGCTTCAGCAGCTTAATTGGCAAGGATGATGAAGCCTTTGTGGTGCGGTCGGTAGAATTTACCGATCCGATTCTGGTCTCCGAACTGGCCAGTCGCATGGCTATCAAGAGTGCGGAAGTGGTCAAAAAGCTGTTTGAAATGGGCAATCCGACCACCGTCAATGAAGCTGTTGATGGTGATACTGCGGCACTGATTATTGAAGAATTCGGCCACACGCCGAAGCTGATTAACGCGGCGGCTGTGGAAGATGTACTGGTGGAAGATGTGTCGGAAGATGATGAGGCTGATCTGGAGCCGCGTCCGCCGGTCGTTGTGGTGATGGGGCATGTCGATCATGGCAAGACCTCGATTCTCGATGCCCTGCGCAAAGCCAATGTGGCCGAAGGCGAAGCTGGCGGCATTACCCAGCATATCGGCGCCTATATGGTGAAACTCGAAAGCAATGAACGCGTCGTATTTATTGATACGCCGGGTCATGAAGCCTTTACCGGCCTGCGCGCCCGGGGTGCGAGCATGACCGATGTGGCCGTGCTGGTGGTGGCGGCCGACGATGGCGTGATGCCGCAGACCGTGGAGGCATTGAACCATGCCCGTGCAGCCGGCGTGCCGATGATCGTGGCCGTCAACAAGATGGACAAAGATGGTGCTGATCCCGAGAAGGTGATGCGTCAGCTGGCCGAGCACGAAGTGGTGCCGGAAGACTGGGGCGGCGATACGATTTTCGTACAGGTGTCCGCGCATACCGGCGAAGGACTGGATGATTTGCTGGAGATGCTGGCATTGCAGACCGAAATCCTCGAACTCAAGGCCAATCCGAAACGCCGTGGCAAGGGCATCGTGGTGGAATCCCGACTCGACAAGGGTCGTGGCCCGGTTGCAACGGTACTGGTGCAGAACGGTACGTTCCATCAGGGTGATACGATTGTGGTGGGCTCCTCGACAGGTCGATTGCGTGCGATTATCGATGAAAATGCCGTACAGCATCGTACTGCCGGCCCGTCGATTCCGTTTGAACTGCTGGGGCTGGACTCCGTGCCGGAAGCCGGACAGGAAATTTATGCGGTCGAAAACGAGAAGCAGGCGCGCGATATTGTGCGCTATCGTAAGGATCGGGAACGTGAACTCGGTGCTGAAGCGCAGAAACGCGCCAGCCTCGATGAGTTGTTTGCCAATATGCAGAGCGGCGTCAAGGAAGTGCCTGTGCTGATCAAGGGTGATGTGACCGGTTCGGTGGAAGCGATGGCTGAATCACTGGTCAAGGCCGGTACCGATGAAGTGAAGGTCAAGATCGTGCACAAGGCGATTGGTGGTATTACCGAGTCCGATGTCATGCTGGCCTCGGCTTCCAATGCCATCATTATCGGCTTTAATGTGCGTCCGGAAGCCAAGGCCAAGAAAGTGGCTGAAGCAGAAGGCGTGGATGTACGCTTCTACAAGGTTATCTATGATGCCATTGATGAAGTCAAGGCGGCGATGGCCGGCGTGTTGAGTCCGGATGAAGTCGAGAAAGTCACCGGCACTGCCGATGTGCGCGAAGTATTCCAGGCGCCGAAGGTGGGCGCTGTGGCCGGTTGTTATATGACCGACGGTTATGTGACACGCGGTTCGCATGTGCGCGTACTGCGCGAGTCGGTGCTGATTTATGATGGCGTGCTGGCTTCACTGCGTCGCTTCAAGGATGATGTGAAAGAAGTGAAGGCCGGTTATGAATGCGGTATGAGCGTTGAAAAATTCAATGACATTAAAGAAGGCGATACCTTTGAATTTTATGTCATCGAAGAAGTGGCGGCCACGCTCTGATTCGCTTATACAGAGTCTGCCATGCGTGGTAATCCAGCCGGTCAGCAGCGCTTTCTGGCCGATGTGAAACGTTTGTTATCCACGCTGTTGCTGCGGGATGTATCCGATCCGCGTTTTAACGGTGTCAGCATTACCCGGCTGGAAGCTTCCGGACGTCAGCTGTTAAAGGTCTGGGTCTATCACAATGGTGAAGCGGAACCGGGGCTGTGTACCGAAGCGCTCAATCGCATGGCGCCGCATTTCGAGCATGAGTTGCGCCGCGCCTTAAGCAAACGGCGATTGCCGAAACTCCAGTTTGTATGGGATGCAGCATTCGAGAAATCCGGTGATGTGTTACAGATGCTGCGGAATCTGGAAACGCCATGAATACAGCCTTGTTCGTTGATGTGGACTGGCAACCGGTGATTGATGCAATGGCGCAGGCCGAACATATCGTCCTGATCACCCATTGTAACCCCGATGGTGATGGTATCGGCGCTCAACAGGCGCTGTATGATGTGCTGTCTGCGTCAGGCAAGCATGTGCGCATGCACAATCGCGATGGCGTGCCGCGCATTTATCGATTCCTCAAATATGCTGACAAAGTAGGGCAGGGTGACTGGAACGAGACGCAGTCTGCCGATCTGATTATCGCACTGGATTGCGGCGCATTCGGGCGACTGGGCATGCCCGAATCATTTTTTGCCGGTGCAACGCTGATGAATATTGACCACCACGCCAGCAACAAACGCTTTGGTGATATCAATCTGGTGGATGCCCGCTACTGTGCGACCGGTGCGATGATTTATGATCTGATGCTGGCCATGGGTGTATCTCTGAATAACGCCAGTGCTTCGGCTATTTATGCCGCTATCATTACCGATACGGCCAGTTTTCGTCTGGCCAGCGCCACCCCGGCAGTGTACCGGATGGCGGCGGCGCTGGTTGAGGCCGGTGCCGAGCCGTGGCCGATCAGTGTGAGTATTTATGAAAGTCGCTCGCTGGCCGGCATGCAGATGATGACCGCCTGTCTGGCCACGCTGGAGATCAAGCATGGCGGACGTTCTGCCTGGATTTATGTTACTCAGGATATTTATAACCAGACCGGCGCCGATGTCGAAGATACCGAGGGCTTGATCGATTACGCCCGCAGTATCGATG
>CAZXAI010000185.1:0-3405 GCA_964638265.1 uncultured Zetaproteobacteria bacterium | reverse complement strand
ACTTCTTCATCCAGGTGTTTCGGCAAGGTATATACCTTGTTTTCATACTGGCCGGTCTGATTAAACACTTCGATCTGGGCCAGTGTCTGGTTGGAGAAGGAGTTGCTCATCACGAAGCTCGGGTGACCGGTAGCGCAACCCAGGTTCACCAGGCGACCTTCAGCCAGCAGCGTGATGCGTGTGCCGTCCGGGAAGATGATCTGATCGACCTGCGGCTTGATATTCAGCCATTCATATTGTTTCAGGCTGGCGCAATCGATTTCATTATCGAAATGGCCGATATTACACACAATAGCCTGATCCGGCATGGCGACCATGTGGTCGTGGGTGATGACATGATAATTGCCGGTGGTGGTAACAAAGATATTACCCTGTTTACAGGCGTCATCCATATTGACCACGCGGTAGCCCTCCATGGCCGCCTGCAGGGCGCAGATCGGATCAATTTCGGTGACCCATACGGTTGCGCCCATGCCCTTGAATGCCTGTGCACAGCCTTTGCCGACATCGCCATAACCGAGTACGACGCAAATCTTGCCTGCAATCATCACATCGGTGGCGCGCTTGATACCGTCGAGCAGCGATTCGCGGCAGCCGTAGAGATTATCGAACTTGGATTTGGTTACCGAATCGTTCACATTGATAGCCGGGAATGGCAGGTCGCCGGATTCCGCCATCTGATATAAACGATGTACGCCGGTGGTGGTTTCTTCAGTGACGCCCTGAATGGCATCGCGGCGGGTGGTATAATAACCCGGCTGGCTGGCCAGGCGTTTTTTAATTGAAGCATACAACGCCACTTCTTCTTCGCTGCCCGGATTATCCAGTACGGACGGGTCTTTTTCAGCCTTGGCACCGAGAATCAGCAGCAGGGTGGCATCGCCGCCATCATCCAGAATCATGTTCGGCGTACCGCCATCGTGCCAATCCATGATGGCGTGGCAGAACTCCCAATATTCTTCCAGCGATTCGCCCTTGTGGGCAAATACAGGAATATCTTTGGCGGCAATGGCGGCGGCAGCATGATCCTGGGTGGAGAAGATATTGCATGATGCCCAGCGCACTTCCGCACCGAGGGCAATCAGGGTTTCAATCAGTACACCGGTCTGGATGGTCATATGCAAGCTGCCGGCGATGCGCGCGCCCTTGAGCGGTTGCTCGGCGGCATATTTCTCGCGAATCGCCATCAGGCCCGGCATTTCGGTTTCGGCGATGTCGAGCTCTTTGCGTCCCCATGCGATATTTTCCGGCGACATATCCGCCACTTTATAATCGGTAAAATCAGACATTCTCATACTCCTATGTTATGACCTGGAAGCATCCAGGGATAAAAATATGAGCACCGTTGAACATGTTGCGACTGAGCCTGGCAGATTTCCAAAAAAGCTGCTGCAGTGCTCCTCAGTCTGGTGAAAAAAGCCGGCGTTAGCCGGTTTTTTAAATTAAATTCCGGCTGCGGCCCGTAGGGCAGCGGCTTTATCCGTACGCTCCCAGGTGAATTCCGGCAACTCGCGGCCAAAGTGGCCGTAGGCGGATGTCTTGGCATAGATCGGGCGCAGCAGATCGAGTTCCTGCACAATGCCTTTCGGGCGCAAATCAAACACCTCGCGTACGATGTCCGCCAGCTTGCTCTCATCAATCTTGCCGGTGCCGAATGTATTGACCATCACGCTCAAGGGGTGGGCGACGCCGATTGCATACGCCACCTGCACTTCACAGCGATCCGCCAGGCCGGCAGCGACAATATTCTTGGCTACATAGCGCATCATATAACAGGCGGAACGATCCACTTTCGTTGGATCCTTGCCCGAGAATGCGCCGCCGCCGTGATGGCCGAAGCCGCCATAGGTGTCGACAATGATTTTGCGTCCGGTGACGCCGCAATCGCCCACCGGGCCGCCGATCACAAAGCGCCCGGTCGGGTTGATATGATAGGCGGTATCGGCATGCAGCAGGCCGGTGGATGCCAGCACCGGATTGATCACTTCATCCATAATCGCTTCAGACAGTTCTTTGTGTTCAATGTCCGGATTGTGCTGGGTGGACAGTACGACGGCGTCAATGGCGACCGGCTTGTAGTCCTCATAACGCACGGTGACCTGTGATTTGGCATCCGGGCGCAGGAAATCCAGTTTGCCGGACTTGCGCACTGCCGCCTGTCTGGCAACCAGCTGGTGCGATAAATGGATGGCGGTTGGCATCAGTACATCGGTTTCGTTGGTGGCATAACCGAACATCAGGCCCTGATCGCCGGCGCCCTGATCCAGATCAATGCCTTCGCCTTCATTGACGCCGGCAGCAATATCTACCGATTGTTTATCGAGTGAGACCAGCACCGAGCACGATTCCCAGTCAAAGCCCATGGCCGAGGAGTTATAGCCGATCTCCTTGATCGCAGAGCGCACCACATCCTGATAATCGACGATGGCCGAAGTGGTGATTTCGCCGGCAATCAGCGCCAGGCCGGTGGTGACCATGGTTTCGCAGGCTACGCGGGCATATTTATCCTGCTCCAGGATGGCGTCCAGTACGCCATCGGAGATGCGATCTGCCACCTTGTCCGGGTGTCCCTCGGATACGGATTCAGATGTAAAAACAAAATTATGGCTCATGGAGTTCCTCGACGGGGTTTAGTAAAATATTGCGACGCGCAGTATAACCATGAAATTGATTTTCACAAATGTGTGCTGGCGCGTGTTGTTGAATCAGTGGATGTGATGTTGCCTACGATAGCTGCGCCGACCGAGTCCCCGAATACATTGATCGTGGTGCGACATCGATCCAGAAACCAGTCGATGGCCAGAATCAGACCGATGCCTTCCAGCGGCAAACCGACCGCCTCCAGCACAATCACCATGGTCACCAGGCCTGCTTCCGGAATGCCGGCAGCGCCAATAGCTGCCATGGTGGCGGTTACCAGTACCAGCATCTGTTGCCCGAAGCTGAGATCAATACCATAGGCCTGCGCGATAAACAGCACGGCTACAGCCTCATACAGGGCAGTGCCGTCCATATTGATGGTCGCGCCCAGCGGCAGCACGAACCGGCGCGCCTTTTCATCCACGCCGGCTGCTTTTACGCCTTCCAGCGTCAGCGGCAGCGTGGCACTCGATGAAGCGGTGGAAAATGCCGTCATCAAGGCTGTGCCCATGTGTTTGAGATATGCCGCGACAGAACGTCGTGCAAACAGCATTAACAGCACGCATAACACTGCCGCATGCGTGAGCAGGCCGGCAATGACCGCCAGTGCGTATTTGGCCAGACCGGCCAACTGGGCGAAGAATGCTTCCCCGCCGCCAGATGCCCCCAGCTTGGAGGCAATCAGTGCGAACACGCCGATTGGTGCGAAGATCATAATCCAGCCCACGATGGTCATCATGGCTTCGTTCAGGCCTTCGAAGAAGG
>CAZXAI010000184.1:0-3410 GCA_964638265.1 uncultured Zetaproteobacteria bacterium | reverse complement strand
CTGCGACCTACGGCTTGTAAGGCCGTTGCTCTCCCAGCTGAGCTAAGCGCCCGAAAAAAACAAGGGCATCAAAGCCCTTGCTCAAGAAAGCAGGTTACCCTGCCCTCAGCGTTTACTTAACAGCGTCTTTCAGTGCCTTGCCAGGCTTGAATTTAGGCGCTTTGGATGCCGCCACATTAATTGTCTCACCCGTACGTGGATTGCGTGCCGTGCGCGCCGCGCGATCTACTACCGAAAACGTACCAAAACCGACCAGACTGACTGAATCACCTGCTGCCAGTGTCTGGGTAATGCCGCCAAGCACGGCTTCAACAGCATCCATTGCTGCTGATCTGCTCAAGCCGCCTGCTGAAGCCACATGGTTTATCAAATCCGATTTATTCATTATTCCTCCCGCTACATTCAATGGGTGCGAACTATACGCATTCAACCCCATAGCCTGTCAATAATTTTTTTATTTTTTTAGACTTAATGCGCTACCGTCGAACTATCATTTAAATAAATATCCGCAACGGCTCCCGGCACAAAACTCCCCGGCATACTCATACCGGATGGCAGCTGCGTCAAGGCATGTTCCAGCACTTCATCCATGTGCTTCACTGCATGTACTTCCAGACAGGCCAGAACATCTGCGTGGATATCTTTTAAATCTTTCATATTTTCCTCAGGAATGATGGCCTTCGTCAAGCCGCCGCGATGAGCCGCCAGCAACTTCTCTTTTAGCCCGCCAATCGGCAGAGCCTTGCCGCGCAGGGTAATTTCACCGGTCATGCAAACCTGCCTGTTAACAGCAATGCCGGTCAGGGCAGAGACAATCGATGTTGCCATAGCCAGCCCGGCCGACGGGCCATCCTTGGGAATCGCGCCTTCCGGCACATGCACATGAATATCCACCTTCTGATGAAAATCCGCTTTCAGACCCAGCTGGGCAGCACGCGAGCGCACATAGGTCAGCGCCGCCTGAATCGATTCCTGCATCACATCACCCAGTTGACCGGTCACCGTCAGCTTGCCCTTGCCCGGCATCAAGGCTGTTTCAATCTGTAACAACTCACCACCGACTTCCGTCCAGGCCAGCCCGGTCACCACGCCAACCTCGTCTTTCTCTTCAACCAACCCGAAGCGATGTTTACGTACGCCCAGATAGGTTTCAATATCTGCTGCGCCCACCGTAATCGTTTCGCTTTGCTCGGACTGCACCAGCTTCCGGGCCACCTTGCGATACAGCTTGGCCAGTTCACGGGACAGGCCGCGCACGCCGGCTTCGCGTGTATAATAACGGATAATTTCCACCAGAGCCGAATCTTCTACCTGGAGGTGTTCTGCCTTCAACCCATGATTGACGCGCTGTTTTTCCAGCAGATAACGGCGTGCAATCTCCAGCTTTTCATGCTCGGTATAACCGGAAATACGGATAATCTCCATGCGATCGAGCAACGGGCCGGGGATATTCAGGCTGTTGGCCGTAGTAATAAACATCACCTCGGACAAATCATAATCCACTTCCATATAATGATCGTTAAAGCTGTGATTCTGTTCGGGATCAAGCACTTCCAGCAATGCGGAAGCCGGGTCACCCCTGAAATCAGCCCCCAGCTTGTCGATTTCATCGAGCAGAAATAAGGGGTTTTTCGTACCCGCCTTTTTCATCGACTGAATCACCTTGCCCGGCATCGAGCCGATATAAGTGCGCCGATGCCCTCGGATTTCCGCCTCATCACGCACCCCGCCCAGACTCATACGCACATACTGGCGTTTGGTGGCACGCGCAATGGATTTGGCCAATGATGTTTTACCGACGCCCGGCGGCCCCACAAAGCAGAGAATCGGCCCCTTCATTTTGCGCACCAGCCGGAGCACCGCCAGATGCTCAAGAATACGCTCCTTGACCTTGTCCAGACCGAAATGATCCTCGTCCAATACCTGTTCGGCCAGCCCGATATCCTTGCCTACCCTGGAGCGTTTCTTCCATGGAATATCAATCAGCCAATCCAGATAGTTGCGCACCACCGTCGATTCGGCACTCATCGGCGGCATCATTTTCAAACGCTTGAATTCGGCATCCGCTTTTTCTTTGGCTTCCTTGCTCAGCCCTGTCTGGTTAATTTTCTCTTCCAGCTGTTTCAGATCGCTGGCCGAGTCTTCATCGCCCAGTTCTTTCTGAATGGCCTTCATCTGCTCGGAAAGATAATAATCGCGCTGACTCTTCTCCATCTGGCGTTTCACGCGGCTGCGGATGCGTTTATCCACCTGCAGCAGTTCCATTTCATCTTCCATGTGGGCGTACAAACGCTCCAGCCGATCCATCACACCGGGCATTTCCAGCAGCGCCTGCTTGTCTTCCACTTTCAGATTCAGATGTGCAGCAATCGTATCGGCCAGCTTGTCCACTTCATCGACTGCCGACACCGAAACCATCACCTCGGGCGGCAATTTCTTGTTCAGTTTCACATACGACTCGAATTTCTGAACCAGAGAGCGCGCTACGGCTTCGAGTTCACGCTCATCGTTCACCTCTTCCGGCATCAGCACATAACGGCCATTCAGGTATTCCCCGGTAGACACGATATCACTGACAAACAGTCGCGAACCGCCTTCGACCAACACCTTGATCGTGCCATCCGGCAACTTCAGCAACTGCAGAATCGTACCGATGGTGCCAACGCCATACAGGTCGTCCGCGCCCGGATCATCATGACTGGCATCTTTCTGGGCCACCAGCAGAATTTTTTTATCGGAGGCCATCACCTCTTCCAGGGCTTTTACCGATTTTTCACGACCGACAAACAGCGGCACGATCATATGCGGGAACACCACAATATCACGCAAGGGCAATACGGGCAGCACGCCCTGATACTCGGTATTTTCGCTTTCGATTTCGTTATTGTTCCATTCGGCCACAACAAGCTCCTGTTATTATAAACACAATCTTACACCGCAAAGGACGCAAAGGTACGCAAGGAAAAATCAACAGCATTACAGACTATGGAGAACTCGATTCGCCCTTCTTTGCGAACCTTTGCGTCCTTTGCGGTAAAAAAATACGGGTTATTTGATAGATACCCTGAATAGTAGCGTCAGGAAGCAGCTTCCAGCTTCTGCTCACCATCACCCTTGAATACCAGCACGGGTTTGGAACTGCCTTCAACGGCCTCGCGATTGACCACGCATTTTTCCACCCCGGTCATGGTCGGAATATCGTACATCACATCCAGCATCACCGATTCCATAATCGCCCGGAGTCCGCGCGCGCCGGTTTTTCGTTCAATGGCTTTCTCGGCAATTGCCTCCAAAGCCTTATCGGTAAAACTCACTTCAACCCCGTCATAAGCCATCAATGCAGCATACTGTTTGACCAGCGCATTTTTCGGCTCGGTCAGGATTTGCAGCAGGGCGTCTTTATCCAGGTG